>JAJFLN010000505.1 GCA_021772705.1 Candidatus Cloacimonadota bacterium
GGCCCTATTCCGCACCCGTTCCCCCCCCTTTGCTCGCCCGCAACCATTGTGGGGCCAACGGTGGAGGGGACCCCCTACGGGACATGCACCCGCCCGCCGGCCCAAAATGGATGAAACAGCAGGTGGCAGGCCATACTGATAGACGGGAGTCCATGTTTCCCCGAGAAGGCCTCCCACTCCGTCGAGCAGCACGCCAGCCGTGAGATAGACGGGAGTCCATGTTTCCCCGAGAAGGCCTCTGTGTCCTCTGTGTCTCCGGGACCTCCGTGTAAACTTGCGGGATATACACCCTGAAAACGGAGCCACAAGCACCCTCGAAGCTGTATCTTTGTAACTTCTCGGACTGACCACCAGGCAACCTCAGGAGTAGGCTGCGATTCCTGTCACGTCCTGCCCCAGTATCAGGGTGTGAATGTCGTGGGTTCCCTCGTAGGTGTAAACGCTCTCGAGATTGCACATGTGGCGCCCGACCTGATACTCGTCGGTGATGCCATTGGCACCGAGCATGTCCCTGGCGGTCCGGGCTATCTGGAGGGCGATCCGCACGTTGTTCCGCTTCGCCAGCGAGACCTGCTGGGGACGCATCTTCCCGGAGTCCTTGAGCCTCCCGAGCTGGACGTTGAGCAGCTGCGCCTTGGTGATCTCCGTCAGCATCCAGGCGAGCTTGGCCTGGACGAGCTGAAAGCTGGCGATGGGCCGGGCGAACTGAATCCGAGTCCCCGCGTAATCCAGAGCCTCGTCGTAACAGGCCATGGCAGCCCCCGTGGCGCCCCAGGCGATGCCGTACCGGGCCTGATTCAGACAGCTCAGGGGCCCTCGCAAACCCTCCACCTGCAGCAGGGACGACTCCGGCACGAGACAGTCCTGAAAGAGGAGCTCGCTGGTCACCGACGCCCGGAGGCTGAACTTCCCCTTCTGGTCGCGGGTGCTGTAACCCGGCGTGCCCTTCTCCACCAGGAATCCCCGGACTACGCCATCCTCCGTCTTGGCCCAGACCACGGCCAGGTCGGCGATGCCGCCGTTGGTGATCCACATCTTGGCGCCGTTCAACACGTAGCCGCCATCTGACTTCCGGGCATGGGTGACCATGCCTCCCGGATCGGATCCATGGTCGGGTTCCGTCAGACCAAAGCAGCCGATCTTCTCTCCCGCCGCCATCGCCGGCAGCCAGCGTTCCTTCTGCTCCTCCGTGCCGTATCGGAAGATCGGGTACATGCAGAGGGAGCTCTGTACGGAGCAGAAGCTCCGGAGTCCCGAATCGCCCCGCTCCAGCTCTTGCAGGATCAGGCCGTAGGCCACGGCGTTCATCCCGGCGCAGCCGTAGCCCTCCAGGCTCGCCCCCAGGAGACCCAGCTCGGCCAGCTTCGGCACCAGATGGGCCGGAAAGGTCCCCTCCCGGTTGTGCTCCTCGATGCAGGTCACGACCTCTTGGCTCACGAAGGACCGAACCGTGTCCCGCACCATCTGCTCCTCGTCGGTCAGCAGCCCGTCGGTATCGAAGTAGTCGACTCCCCTGAAATCCTGGCGAGACATGGCATTCTCCCTTCCCTGGATCCGGGGTCTCCCGGAGACTGGGCGACCCGGAACCACACTGACTGTTTCCTACTGGCCCGGGTCATCCGATGGAATATTGAGGCCCTTTGGCGTATGCTTCGATCTTGAAGCCTAGGTTCGCATGACCTCGAGAAGAGGATAGGACGTCTACACCGGCCCATCAAGAGAACCAGACACGACCGGGAGTCCGCCAGGCAGGGAGAGTTCTTGAGCCGTACATACCGAGTCCTCATCGTCGATGACGATATCCTCTGTGTCACCATGCTCAGAGACTTTCTGGAGCCCGTCGGATACGAGGTTCTTCAGGCCTTCAACGGCCGGGAAGCCCTCAAGGCGATCGCCGAGCGGAGGCCCGATCTGGTCCTCATGGACATCCTGATGCCTGTGATGGACGGTAAGTCCTGCCTGAAGGAACTGAAGGCTGACGACCAGACCAAGAATCTGCCGGTCCTCATGCTGACAGCCCAGTCCCGAGCCGAGGACATTCAGGAGTGCTTCGACGTGGGCGCCGCCGACTATCTCATCAAGCCCGTCGAGCGAGATCGATTGATCCGAAAGGTCGACAAGGCCCTCCGGAAGAGTGAGTTCGGAAGAAGTCTGGACTCTCGGTCTCCGATCAACGGCTCCACGCCTCAGGCCCTGTCGCCGGAAGAGACTCTCCGGATCGCAGAGGTGGACAAGCTGAAGCAGGCCGTGGGCAGTTTCCTCATGGAGGTCGAATACTCCCACGAGAAGCTCAAGCGATGCCTGGGTGACTTCGAGGGCGATCTCCGGGAAGACCCGGACGCCCGCAAGATCGCCCGAAGCGTCGACGCCCTGAGCCTGGCCCTCCAGAACCTGCGCACTCACTCCCGAAAGAGCTGAGCCAGCCACGGCTCCGCGCTCGTTTCCGTCCGGAAACGAGCTAGGCACTTCGTGGAAACGGCCCCGGACTTCAGGCTCTCATGTGGTAAACAGAGATTGGCCGACCGGAGAGGCCGTCGCCATGCCGAAGCTCGAACACGAGAAGTACTCGATCCACCAGGTCCGGGCTGCCAAGCGAAGGACCGTGATGCGGACCGCCGTCCGCCCGCCGCCGGCCAAGGCCGTCAGCCGCGGGTCGTATCGGAAGGGGATCCTCATCGCTCTCGTGACCCTGGTGGTGCTCTCCCTGGCCGGCCTGGCAGCGGGCAAGCGGGCCTGGACCGCCGCCTTCGACGAGGCGGCAAGTCTGTATCAGACCGGGACGCAGGAGCCGGCGGCGCCTCTCGCGTTCGATGAGGAGCTGCAGAAGCTGATGAGTCTGTTCCAGCCTCCCCTGCCCCATGAGTGGGCCGAACTGGAGGCCACGGCGAACCTTCGGCGAACAGGCAACACCCGGGCCCGCAAGTCGACCCGTCAGAACGCCGAGTTCCTGGAGCGGTTCCGGCGGACCTTCGACACCTCTCCGTCAAATGTCTCCGAGCTCTACGGCCGGGGCCGGGCCCTCCTGAACCGCCGCTACGATCTGCGGAAGCTCCGCGAGATGCTGATCACCACCTCCGCCATGGCCCACTTCCTTCTGGACTCCGGCAAGATGATCCGTGGCAGATCCGTCCTGTTCGCGGTCCTCAGGGCCGGGCAAACCGTCGCCCTCGGCGTGGGTGGTGGGCCGACCCTGCAGTCTCTGGAAGTGGGACAGCGGGCCGCCTCGACGGCCCGGTTGCTGCTGATCAGCCATGCTTACTCAGGCTCTCTTTCGATACCGGAGCTGGAGCAGCTCGGAACCCGGTTGCGAGCCACCTTGCCCCTGGAGCCAGATCTTCGGAGGAGCCTTATCGGCTCCCGCGACCGGGCTCTGGAGGTCATCGGCCGAGTGCGAACCGGACTCGGATTCTGGTGGAGCGTGGTCGGCTATGCCGACTTCGAGGACCCGGAGAAGACCCTGACCCGGATCTACCGGGATTGCCTGGAAGCCGCCGTCCTCTCCCCCAAGCTCGCCCGGGACGAATTCCAGGAGATCCTGGCAAGTCTCGACGGCAGCCGGGTGCACCAGCTTGCCCGCATGGGTGCACCATCGAAGGGTCTCTACGACCGTCTGCTACGGGCGAAGACCGTGGCTCTCGGCGCCGTGACGGCCGCTGAAGTCCTTCATCGTCTGTCCCGATCCCGGATCTTGCCGCCCGAGCTGGGTACTCACGCTTTCGGGCTGCCCAGAGATCCCGTCAACGACCGCATCTTTCGGTACGAGGCCATGGGCGAGAGCTTTCGGCTTTACGGCGTCGGCCCCGACGGGGAGGACAACGGCGGAAGCGAGCTCCACGACGTCCTGCTCCTCGGGCCCGGTAGGAGCTGAAACTTGCCCGGTCTCCATCCCGGCGTTAGGCTGACTCCACCGGTAGGCAGGGCCACCCTGGTCCTCCACCCGTCCCCAGGGAGGATCTCTTGTTCAGCAGAACTCAGCTGGCCCGTTCTCCGATGAATACCGTCGGCGGGCTTGGAAGCCGAAAGCCCCCGGCATGGCCCGAGGGCGTGCCGAAGCAACTCACCGAGCTGTCCCGTTTCTCCCTCAAGCAGATCCGACAGGTCTGGGGCGCCGGAGTCGGCAAAGTCGATGAACTCACCTGCGCCTACGTCGGCCACACTCAGGTCGCATCCCCCCTCGGGGGTACACCGCTCTACCTGGTGCAGCGAAGAGGAGGCTGAGAAGCCGGGACTGTCCTACTTCTCCGAGCGTCCCTCTCGAGTTCCGCGGTAACGATCGATGTCCAGCAGGATCTGACCGTTCCTGAAGAGAGTCACCTTACCGGTTGACTCCGATATGACGATCGAGAGGGCCGTCGTGGCTGCCGTGATGGAAGCGGCAGCCTGGTGCCGAGCGCCGAGACCGGAGGGGAGGTCCTTCACGGCCCGGCCCGACTTCAGGTAGGCCCCGGCAGCCATGAGCACTCCGTCACCGCGGATGATGAATGCTCCGTCGATG
The DNA here is from genome assembly GCA_021772705.1 of Candidatus Cloacimonadota bacterium. Lineage (GTDB taxonomy): Bacteria > Muiribacteriota > UBA6191 > JACPRK01 > JACPRK01 > OFTM100. The sequence continues at coordinate 4,496 of JAJFLN010000505.1, forward strand.
CTGGCGAACTCCTTGATGGTCTCCTCCAGGCTGGGATCCAGCACGTTGAGGTCGTCCTCCGCATAGCCACGGAAGGGGTTCAACACCAGCTGCCGAGAGCGATTGATAACCTCCGGGGCGTCACCGAGCACGAAGACGGCTCCCACGGGCTTGCCCTCTCGTCCCTCGTAGGCAAGTCCGTGAGCGATGTGGAGCACCTTCTCCAGCACCTCGGGTTTCAGATCCGGAGGCAGGATGCCGTGGGTTTCGGGGCGGAAGAAGATGTTGTACTCCCGATCCACATCTATAAGACAGACGCTGTCCAGAGTACCGCTGCGAGCGATCCCTGTGACATACACCACCAGGTCGTCGGAGGTGATCAATCCCCGGGACAGGGCCAGCAAGATCGCCAGATTCAGCTGACCGAAGCGAGTCAGGTCCGCCACGGGGAGCTGAATGCTCCCCTTGAGCCGGTGCTGTATGTTCGCCGGAGTCTCCATGGCGCTGACCAGGATGAGGAAGTCCTCCGTGTCCTGCCAGTCGTCGGGCAATCGATTCTGAATCGGATCTCCAAAGAGGAACATGGCCGTGCAGCCCGTCTGGGCCGCCAGCTGGCGAGCGTGGCCCAGCACCGCCTCGGCTCGGGTGAGAAACCGCCCCCGCAGCCGCTTCTTCGGGGCCCGTTTGCCCGAGAAGACCCGGGTGAGCTGAGTCAGGGATTCGGCGGCCATCAGAGCCTCCCGGGACTCCTCGTCCTTCATGATTCCCGCCACGGCCGCCAGGACAGAAAGGAACTCCTCCTCCTCTCCGTCGGGCGCCAGGATGGCCACCATCAGATGGACTGGCCCCTTGTCACCGACGGCATACTCCACGCCTCTGGGACTCCGCCCCACGGCGATGACGAATTTGCCTGGGTCCAGGGGAAGGCGGGCGTGAGGAATGGCCAACCCGGGCGCCACCCAGGTGTTGGCGACTTCTTCCCGTTCCAGCAGGGCCTTCTTGATATCATCGGGCTCGAACTGGGGCACCTCCGGCGCAACCCAGATGGCCAGCTCTTCGAAAGCCCTCTCCTTGGAACGGGCCTTGATCTGCAGGATTCCCTCCCCGGTCAGGTAGGCCGCCAGTTTCTTTCTTCGAGCCCGCTTCGGTACCGCCAGGGGATCCGCCTCCCGGGCCCTTCTGGCCGAAGCGGATTCAGCCTCCCTCGTCTTCTTCGTTGCCGGAGCCTCGGACTCCTTCGCCTTCCGGGAAGCAGGGGACTCGGAGTCCTTCACCCTCTTCGGCGCAGGGTTTTCCTGCTCCATGGGCTTCTCATCCTGACTGGTGGGGGTCTTGGGCTGCATCATCGTGACCGGAGGCTAGCAGTTCTGGGGGTAACTCCCGAGGATCTTCACGTACTGGCAGATCTCCTCGAGATGGATCAGGGCCTTACGGCATGGCTCGTCATTGGCGTTGCCTTCGAAGTCGAGATAGAAGATGTACTGCCAGGGCGTTTCCTTCGAGGGCCGGGACTCGAGCTTCTTCAGGTTGATGTCCCGGATGGCGAAGATCGACAGGCTCTTGAAGAGCGCTCCCGGGATGTCCTTGGAGGCGAAGACGATGGAGGTCCTGTCCCGATCCGTCGGGGCCCTGGGCCGCTTCCTGATCTGGATGAACCGGGTCGTGTTGCGATGGTTGTCCTCGATCCCCTCCGTCAGCACATCCAGGCCGTAAACGTGGGCGGCCCGCTTGCAAGCGACGGCGGCGCTGTCGGTCAACTTCCGATCGGCGATCAGCTTCGCGCTGCCCGCCGTGTCGTAGAGAGCGTGGATCTCCCAGTCCGGATGTCCCTCCAGGAATCGCTCGCACTGGGCCAGGGCCTGAGGATGGGAGTAGACCCTCTTCACGGCTGACTCCGTGGTACCCGGCAAGGCCATGAGGCAATGCCTAACCCGAAGCCCGAACTCGTCAGTGATCACCAGAGAGTGCTTCAGAAGAAGGTCGTAAGTCTGGTTGATCGAACCCCCAAGCGAGTTCTCGATGGGCACGACACCACAGTCCACTTCCCCGGCCTCGACGGCGTCGAAGACCGCAGGAAGGCTCGAGTGAGGCTTCAGTTCCAGCGGACCGGCCAGCATTTCACAGGCCGCGTCCTCGCTGAACGCGCCATGTTCCCCCTGGAAAGCCACCAGGGTATTCCTTTCTTCAGAGCTCATCGGATCCCTACTACTAAAGCAGTCTCCCTGGATCGACAACTCACATCCCACTGCACCCTGACCGTTGCCCGGAGGAGGAACCGCTGCTAGCCTGAGTCCTGTGGGAATCCAGAGCAGGAAAATCATCGATGCCCAGTGCGACCGTTGCGAGAAGTCCCGGTCCATCGAAGTCAGCGACTCCGGCCACAGACAGCTCGATGATCTGGGCTATCGCCGGGTCCGGGTGGTCATCGGCCCCGTTTCGGATGACTCCCCCCAGGAGCCGCAGCAGGAGGCGGATCTCATCGTCTGCCAAGACTGCATGCGAGAGCTACAGAACGATCTGCGCATCCCCTGGCCCGAGGACGAGGTGAACCGCCAGCTCCTGAAGATCAAGCAGGACATGAAGGGCTCCTGACGCTCTCCGAGACAACCCTCGACTGCGAACCAGGCAGCTGCTGAGTGGACGAAGGCTGCCCCCCCATGCCCGACCTGCTCTCCCTCGCGAGGGGCTGCTCTTGAGATCCGGGGACACACGACTGGACCCGAACTCCGAGAGGTCACCCGAACCAGCAGGTTCGCCTGGGGAGTTCGGGTCCAGTCGTGTGTCCCCGGATCTCCCGGCTACGCCGGACCGGGCGCCCCATGCGTCAGCGCTGCGTGCCCAGACCCGTCAGCTCCTTGACGGCCTTCTCGAACCGGTAGTAGGACCGGCTGCCGGCATAGGACTCGTCGCCGTCAGTGAGACCCGCCCACTGGGCGGCGCTCATGGCGCTGGTCCCGCTGTCGGTCAGCAGGTCGATGAGGACGTCGGCGGAGTGAAGAGCGAAGAGGTTGTAACCGGCCTCCACCAGATGCCCCTCCCGTTCCTCCCGGGTCGTCATGCGTATGGGCTCGATGACGGGTGCATGTCACCCAGGGGGTCCCCTCCTCCGTTCGCCCCACTATGGATGCCCGCATCCAGGACGACTGAA
>JAJFLN010000506.1 GCA_021772705.1 Candidatus Cloacimonadota bacterium
CCTACTCCTGGGAGTCGACCGGCCCGACCTTCGGATGTTGGCCCATACCCTTGCCTCCATCCGGGAACAGGTCTACCCGGACTGGGAGCTGTGCGTCTCCCTCAACGGTCCGCAGCCTGACTGGGTCTCCAGAGCACTCGCGGCCTGGGCCCGGGATGACAGCCGCATCTGTGTCCGGGAGTCCTCGAGCCGCTCGGGCCTCATTCAAGCTGTGCAGACGGCTCAGTCCATGGCCACTGGTGTTTTCACCGCCGTGGTGGGACAGCACGACCTGCTGGCACCCGACGCGCTCTATCGGATAGCTGCCTGTCTGGCGAACCAGGATGCGGATCTTCTCTACTCCGACGAGGACTGGATCTGCCCCGATGGCTTCAGGCACTGGCCCAGCTTCAAGCCCGCCTGGTCGCCAAGGCTCGCCCTGTGCCGCGACTACACCGGCCGGCTCGCTGTCTTCCGCCGGTCCGTGATTCAAGACCTGGGTGGCTTCCGGGCCACAGCCGATGGTGCACAGGACCTGGATATGGTTCTCAGAGCCACGGAGGTAACCGATCGGATTGGACATCTTCCCAGGGTCCTCTATCATCGGCGAAGGCAGGAGCCTCTCTCCGTTTCCCGGGAGCCCAGTGGGGAGGAGCAGACGTCGGGAACGGTGTGGGCCGTGGGTCAAGCTCTCTCCCGCAGAGGTGTGGTGGGCCAGGTGACACCAGGTCCCTCGGAGGGCAACTGTCGTGTGCTGCGCCGGGTTGAACTCTGGCCTTCCGTCACGGTCGTTCTCGTTGCACAGGACAGGCCCGACTGGCTCGCCCGGAGCGTCGAAGGTCTGCTCCGGCCGCCTCACTATCCGGAGCTGGAGCTGCTGCTCCTGTCGTCTCGACGTTCATCCGCAGCGATCCGATCTCAGCTGGCCAGGCTGGACCAGCGGCCTGAAGTGAGGGTGATCCGCCACGGAGATGCCTTGAGTGACCTCGCACTGAAGAACTCCGCCGCCATGCTGGCCCGGGGCGAGTATCTCCTGTTCCTCTCCGATGCTGTACAGATCGAGGGTTCCCGCTGGATCGAGATGATGATCCGTGAGGTCCAGGAGCCCACCGTCGGCGCTGTCGGCGCCAGGCTGCTTCGTCCCGACGGCTCGGTTCATCATGCAGGGATCGTGCTTGGCGTCAACGGTGTCGCCGCCGCCGCCAGTCCCGTGGAGGGCGTCGGTCTCGACGGCAGAGTCTCCGGGGCACGTCACTCTAGAGACTGCAGCGCCGTCGCCGGGTCTTGCCTGCTCACGCGCCGGAGCCTATTTCTCGAAGCGGGAGGCTTTGACCACGAGGCTCTCGCAGAGCGCCACGGTGATGTGGACTATTGCCTCCGTATTGCCGACAGAGGCATGCGAGTGGTCTACTGTGCCGAGGCGGAGCTCACCTACCACGGCCCCATCGACGAGCCCCCCGTTACCCAGATCGGCGCCACGGAGGTCATGCTCCGCCGCTGGCGGTCGCGCATCCTGGACGACCCCTATTACAGCCCCAATCTGAATCGTGACCGCCCAGACTTCAGTCTCCCTTCTTGAGTGTCCCCCGGAGCCTTGCGCTTCCGGCCGCGGGACTCTGCTCGCTGCTCTGGTCCGTCGCGACTTGGCGCTGCGCTATAAGGGCTTCCTCTTGGGGGCCGTCTGGACCTGGGTTCATCCCGTCATGTTCGTCGGGGTGTACACCTTTCTCTTCGCCGGCATTCTCGAGGTGGGCGGCCCAGGCTATTCGGAAGCCGTTGGACGGTTGAGTCCCGAGCAGAGTCGAGAACTGGAGCGTGTCGTGGCCGAGGAGTTCGAAGAAGTCGAAGCTGATGGCTGGTAGAAGTGCTTCTGGACACCAACGTGGTCTCCTGTCTGATGAGAGGAGACCTGGAAACGGTGAAGTGGCTAGGCACGCTTGAGTGGGCCGGCGCGCCGCCAATTGTGGCGGGCGAACTACTGTATGAGGTAGCGATATCCGCCCGCGAGCAGGAGCTTCGATCTCCGGTGCAGGAGATTCTGCGATGGCTCGGAGAGAGCGCAATCTCAGCAGGGACGGCGGAAAGGTACGCCGGGGTTCGCGCCGCCCTGAAGCGTAAGGGGCGTCCTATACCGGAGAACGGCATCTGGATTGCTGCCTGTGCGCTGGAGATGAAAATACCGTTGGCGACCTACGACAAGCATTTCGAGCTGGTGGAAGGTCTTGTGACTGTTCGTCCGCCGCAACCCGAAGAAGCTGAGCAACGTGGGCATACCGCCGCCGAAGCATCGGCGCCGGATGTGGTATGTTCTGTCCACCTTCTCGTCGCTTTTCCCGGCCTGGCATCCTATCCGATACTGTGCCGGACCCCGTTTCGAAAGTTCCTGTATGGCAAAACTGATCCGGCAATCCGATGGCCAGATGTTGGCGGACCTCTCCGTCTCCAGCCATCGGACGACGATCGGCCGTGATCCCGTCTGGACGGTCTGCCTTCCCGACGACAAGGTCTCATCGTTGCACGCGGAGGTGACTGAGGAGAACGGAACCTATCGGCTTCGGGCTCTGGGCTCCGCCGGGGATGTTCAGGTCAACGGAGCCCCGGTCCAGGAAGCGATCTTGAACCACGGAGACCAGATCGCCATCGGCGATACTCTGATGGTCTTCGAGTCCCTGGAAGACCCTGCGACCGAAGACCAATCGCCCGGCGTTCCGCCGGTCCTGTTCGACAGCGCCGAGGCGCCGGTCAACAGCGTCACCATCGACATGCCTACGCCGGATAATCCTCTGACCCTCATCCGCAAGGAAGCGGGGCTGGAGGAAACCAAGACCGGCAAGCAGACAGAGCGGCGTCTCCAGACTCTCTGGAAGGTCTCCCGGACTGCCTCTCTGGAAGGCGACGTCAGCTCCTTCCTCCGGGACGTGGTCCTCCTGGTGGCCGCCGAGATTCATTCCGACGCGATGGTGGTGTTGCTCCGGGACGAGGGGAGCGGGGAGCTGAAGCCCGCCTTGGTTCAATGTGCCGAGAACCGGCCGCCGGATGAATCCCTGACCATCAGCTCCACCGTGGTGCAGCGGGTGCTCCGGACCGGGAAGTCCTATCTGGGCAGTGATTCTGAGTTGTCCATGACTTCCAGCGCCAGCATCAGAACTCAGCGTATACGTTCAGTCATGTGCGTTCCTCTGAAGGTGCGGGACAAGTCTCACGGTGTCTTCTACGTCGATGTCAGGACTTTCCCCGGCATCTACACACGCAAGGACCTGGCTTTCCTCTCCACGGTCTGCACGCACCTGGCGGTCAACATCGAGAACCAGGCATTGTACCGGGCAAGTATCCAGGCCAACGAGCGTCTCCAGAAGGCCCAGCAACAACTCCTGGCCACGGAGCGCCTTCGGGTCATGGGCTTGCTGGCCGCCTCGGTCGCTCATGAACTGGGAACTCCGGTGCAGTGCATTCGCCTCGCCGCCGAGAGTCTGCAAAGGGAACTCGCCGCGGACAGGAGCACCCTGGGTGAGGAGAAGATCCACGAGGTTCTGGCCATGATTGTCCGGGCCGGCAAGCGTTGCGGGAACCTGGTGCAAGGTATTCAGGGCGAGATTCGGCGCTCCCGTCCCTCCGAGCGGGGGAGCTTCTCCATCGGCGCCCCGGTCAGCGAGGCCATTCGCCTGATGCAACACCTGGCGCGCAAGAAGGAGGTCCGGATCTTCTGGGACCTGCCAGCTGACTTGCCTCCGATTGTCGGCGACGCGGGCGAGATCGAACAGGTGCTGATCAATCTACTCAAGAACGCCATCGACTCCATTCCATCCGATGGAGAGATCAAGATCACCGGTCGCGGCGATGACGGGTGGCTCCGGGTGGCGGTGCAGGACACGGGAACCGGCATCGACGAGGAGCACTTGAAGAATGTCTTCGACGAGCTCTTCACCACCAAGGCGCCCGGTGACGGCACGGGGATCGGGCTGCCTCTCTGCCGCACGATCATGGAACGTCACGGCGGGGCCATTCAGCTCCAGAGCAAGGCCGGGGAGGGGACCACGGTGTTGCTCTCCTTCCCGATAGGGGCCGAACCGGCTCCGGCGTGACCGGAAGCGGAAGCAGCCCGGTGTCTTTCTGAGGTCGGGGGCCGAATCTCCTCAGTCGTGCTGGCCGAGGGGGGGGATGACGCCGCCGGGTTCGCTGAGGTCGAACTGGTATACTGTGGCCTTTTGAAACTCGGTGTGAATTGCCCGGAGGGAAAGTTCCCGTAGCCGCTCCTCTGTCCCGGCAGCCATTTCTGGCTCCCGCGCCCGGAGGATGAAGAGCCGGCCAACGCCCGCCTTCTTCAGCTTCCTGGCATGACTCAGCAGGTCTTCCTCACTGGTCCCGACCCTTTCGAGTATCCCGGGCCTGCCAGCTTGTCTGAAGTAGTGTTCGAACAGCTCAGGAAACGTGAACGAGGCAAAGCGATCACCTTCGCTGCTGGATGCAATGGCGTGCAGTGCGGCCTCTCTCCACTGTTCCTTCTTTGGTTTGCAGTACTTCGGTACTTCGATCGCCAGGGCCAGAAGGCAGAGGAGCAGGGTGACCCGGTGTCCGCTGGATGGTCGGCGGAATACATGGGCGATCCAGAATCCCATCAGCAGGTAGATGGCGGGGCAGAGAATGATCAGGAAGCGATGCCCCAGGATATTCGTGTGCTGCGAGATCGCCATCAGACAGAGGAGAGGAATCGTGGCCAGGTAGATCGTCCAGCGCAGCCTGGGCTCCAGTTCGGCTTGGCCCGACAGAGAGCTCCGGAACCGCTCCCGGACCTGCGCTCTGCATCTCCAGGCCGGAAGCAGCAACAACAGGAACATCACCACGGCTCCAACGAGCATCTTGTTGAATAGCAACCAGCCGCCCCAGTGAGCCAGCCAGACCAGGCCCGGACGACCGGCCTGCTCGGCTCCCCAGTAGCCGCTCGCTGTCCGGGTCATCACTCCGAGCCAGGGAATGAAACTGCCGATCAGCAGGCTGGCGAGTATCAGGCCGTCTCTCAGACTCAACCCGTGTCGACGAGCCAGCCAGATGAGGGCCATTCCCTGAAAGGCCACCAGGGCCAGGCCGAAGTAGTGGGTGTAGATGGCCAGCAGGCAGACCAGACCGTAACCCGCGAGTTGCCTTCGAGGTATGGGCTGAGACCGATGCAGCGTCGACACCAGGTCCAGCCAGATCCCCGTGGAGGCCACCGAGACGAGCAGCAGAAACGTGTAGGGTCGAGCCTCGTGAGAGTAATAGAGCCCCGGAAAGGTGAGGGCCATGAGGATGGTCCCGTTCCTGGCGGTCTCCCGAGGCCATTGCCGACAGGCGAAGCGATGGAACAGCAGGACCGCTGCGACACCCGAGATGGCGCTGGGAAGGCGAAGGGCCAGCTCCGAGTCCCCTGCTAGCCGGACCCAGCCGAAGAGGAAGAGCCCGTAGCCCGGGGGATGAGTGTGACGCACAAGGTGATTCGAGAAGAGTTCTCCCAGGGTCGATGAAGTGGCGGCTGTCGCCGTCAACAGTTCATCGAACCAGAGGCTCTGGTATCCCAGGTGTAGGAACCTGAGTACCAGGCCGACGACCAGCGCCATGAGAACACAGCTGTGCCCTCCCAGCGAGGAGGGAACACTCCGGCACCAGGGCAGGTACGGGTTTTCGTCCCCGGCCTCCAGCCCATCGGTATCGTCATCGGCAGCCGGGCTTGCTACTTCCGTCATCAGTCCGGAGCTCCGTCTCGGTCTCGGGTACCGATTCGCGAGACGAGCCGGTCCACCAGGCCTCCCGGTCCCTCCTCATCCAGCACGCGTCTCACCCGACTCAGAGTCTTCGAATGAAATCGGGAGTGGGGCAGGAAGTCCTTCAGGTAGTCGACGTACCTCATGGGTTGATCTCTGGGACGGGTGATCCTGGGCGCCGAGATGAAACGCTCCAGGGGCTCCAGGACCTTCCGCCAAGACAGCTTTTCGGCCAGCTTCGAGCTCTGTTGCTTCATCTCCGAAATCCGTGACTCATCGTCCAGCATGCTCAAGACGGCCTTCCGCAGCGCGGCCTCATCCCCGGGGGGCACACCGAGGGCGGCTCCCTCGGCGACCATCATCTCGCCCAGGCCGTCATTGTCCGTCACAATGGCCGGCAGGCGGCACTGCAGATAGTCGACCAGCCGGGAGCGCCAGGCGAACCGGGCCTCCAGGTGGTCACCGGCCAGGCTCAGACCCAGATCGCTCCGGGTCAGGAAGGCCTGTCGATCCTCGTAGGCGGTCCAGGCGCTGAAGTGGACCGATCTGTCGAGAACGCCGAGATCACGAGCCAGATCTCGGGCTCGTGCTGCCGCTGACATGGACGGTACGTCGGGATTCGGGTGATCCGTACCGAGGAACAGGAGTTGCACCTCCGGTCGTTCTTCACCGAGCCTGGCCACGACGCGAATGGGTGTCTCGGCGTCCAGCCAATCCCAGATACCGCCTCCCCAGAGCAGCACGCGACTTCCTTCGTTGAAAGCTGGGTGACCCTGGGGTGCCGCTCCGTGGTCGTTTCGAGGTGGTTCTTGAGGAACACCGGTAGGAAGCAGATCGATCAGGTTACGGAGGGCCGGATCCTGCCGGTGGACATCTGGGGTCACTCTGCCAAGAGCCACCAACATTCCCAGCCAGAAGTCCCTGGCCCGGTCGTGGCAAGCGAGGAAGAAGTCTCCAAACAGCAGCTGTTCAATGAAGAACCCGAGGCAGGTCTCGTGCTGTTCCTGTCGTCGTTGCTCGTTCTCCTCGGTCCGGAGCAGCTCCAGGTTCTCCAGGGGAGCAGGATCGTAGAGGTCGACCACGAGTGGTGTCTCGCATCGCCCGAGCCACGACAGCTTCCGGAGGATGTAGCCTTGGGCCAGGACAGCATCGGAGCGGTCTGCCACGTCTGCCAGCCCCGGATCTTCCAGGCTCGCCGCCCCGGCGCCTCCCAGGTCCAAACCGGGAACCACGGCAGGGGAGGCCAGTATCACCTCGTGGCGCCTCGACAGATCCCGGGCCATCTCCAGGAATCGAGCCGCCGTGCCAGCCATGTGAGTCCCCAGCCGGTCGGGGCAAAGCAGCAGCACCCGGCTCAAGACTCTGCTGCCTTCCCTGTCACGGGGTTCCTGGCGAAGACCCAGAGTGCCTCGCCGAGGCCGAGTCCTTCCAGGAACCGGCGGGTCCTTGGCCGTGCGTTGAAGGGCCGGAAACCGCGGGTCGTGGAACGAACCACCTGCAAGCCGTACCTCTCCAGCCACCGGTGCAAGGAGACCTTCCGAAAATAGTAGAGGTGACCGTCAGGGATGATGGCATCCCATCGCTGCCCCAGCACTCTCCGATGGAAGGAGTCCCAGTTGGGTGTCATGACCGCCAGTATGCCACCGGGGGCTAGCGTGAGTTTATTACGCTCCTTCGAGTGACACCTTCCCATTCAAGGTCCAATCAGGCTTCTCGCGATATGAGGGTGTATAGCAAACTAGCAGTCGATCCCCAAGGGCTGCATCAACGCAAGGAGCTCGGGGGCGGTCTCTTCGAGCTGAACCGAGACGCGCGGTTTTCGTCTCGGGCCCAGTTGGCGGAGGACCGTGGCTCGCCGGACGGTCGCGAGCTCATCGAGCAGGTTCTCCTGTGACTTGGAACTGGCGCCGGCACGCTGGGCCTTCACCAACAGTAGGCGAGCCAGTAGGTGGCCGATCTCGCAGGTCAGGACGTGAACGTGGAGCTTCTGGTCTGTCCAGTGGAACTGGGGACGCACAGACACATGTTCAGGGTCCTTGAGATGAGCGAAGAGCGCCTCTATCTCGGTCTGGTTTCGGTAGCAGCGGATGACCTCGCTGGTTGACCATAGATGGCGGTCAGTTGCCAGAACCAGTCGCCCCAACGTCTCGTCAGCGAGCTTCTGGAGGGCTTCGGGGGCAAACCGATACTGGAGGGTTAGTTTTGGGTCGGTCCCGGTCAACTCGTACTCCATCACCCGATGGAGGTGTTGCCGTCCACTCAAGCGCTTCTGGATGTCTCGCTCTATCACTTCACGAGAGCGGCGCTGTTTGCCACGTCTGAGTGTGTCGGCCAAGTTCCCCAACCACTTCTGGGCTGATGCAACGTGTTGTACTATTCCCCGCATCTGCCCTTCTCTAAGCCGCTCCGATATCAGAACAACAACGGTTCGCTGCTTGCCCCAGATCCGCTTCTTGGTGCGGTATGCAGGAACCGTCTCATCCTCGTTCAGAACGAGGGGAGCCATCTTGGAGTTGGCTTCCTCGACGAGCTTCTTCTGACTGGCGACGGTCAAACCGGTCACGTAGTGAAGCTGTGATGCGTCGACAAGCCGCTGATTGGCCTCGGAGACATTGCCCTTGTCATACACGAGGGTTAGCTCGTCAACACCACCCTTCAGTTCGATGAGCCGCTCTCGTATGGAAGGAAGGGCAGTCTCGAAGCAGCTGGCATCACTGACGTTTCCCTCATACGTTCGGTGCCAGATGGGGATGCCATGCTGGCGTGTGCAGAGCATGGCGATGGAGATTTGCCGGAGATCGTTGCGCTTCTGCTTGTTGTGTCCACGCACGGCAAGCTCCGAGCGCTGATTGGTCGAGGCGATGAATGTGAAGAAATTCGTCCCGTCGTAGAGAAGCGTGTCGAGGGACAGGTCGTACTTCTCGACTGCCTTGCTCACGATGTCACGTTCAATTCCTGCGATACACTCCACCGGCAACTGGTCCATCTGGTCCCAGAAGTGTTGGCTGTCCAGTCGCTGAACATCGACCCCCGCCAGTTCCCCCAGTGTCGTGGTCCTCGCCCAACTGCTGAAACCTCTCTTGCTGGTGGAGTGTGCCGCTCGTCCGACAGCGGCCAGCGTCAAGGACTCCCCCACACTCAGTCCGTCCCGTCGTCTTGGTTGCAGATAGCTACCCACGTCCCTTGGTCGACGTGCACGTCGGCCAAGGGACCTGAGTTCGCGATCAATGGTCTCGGCAACCTCGAGTTCGCTGGCGACGGCCCAGAGTGCTGCAACAGCACCGTGCGACAGTGATCGGACCCGGACCTCCCCAGCCTCCTGAAGCCGCCGCAGGATATCTTCAGCTCTGCCAAGATATGCAACGGGGACCGGTCGAGGCTTCCCGTTGACGCGACGGGACTCGACAATTCGCCAGTAGCTGTGCCCCTTCACGCGGGTGCGCTGCAAGCTTGCCATGGTTTGCCTATACACCACGCGCGGACCACACGTCAAGCCTGAATGTCACAGAACGGGGGCCATGAAAAGCGGCATTACTCTGTGATGAGGCTGCGGAAGCCGCCATGATGCGTGCTTCTTATCGGTTTGTGTATACACTTCTGGGGCATACTCCGATACTAGTTGTGCTGATCCCGCAACGCTTGCCGGTTAATTACGCAAACCGGAGGGCGGGGGTGGCCGCGAGTTATGTTGGGGCCGCAGTATAGGGTTCCGTGCCGTACTTGTCGAGTTTCTCGAGGAGCTGAGGGTGCATGTCACCCAGGGGGTCCCCTCCTCCGTTCGCCCCACTATGGATGCCCGCATCCAAGACGACTTAATGGCCGAGTTTTCCCGATCCGTTCGTCCTACTATGGATGCCCGCATCCAGGACGACTGAATGGCCGAGTTTTCCCGATCCGTTCGTCCTGAGCCTGTCGATGGTTGATGGGTGGGGGCGGCCATATCGTCTGAGCCTGTCGCGGGGCCAGGCATGGCGTAGCTCCCTTGAGGCATGAGACCATTAAGCTGCGAGACCCTGGGCCGCGCCGCGGCGCGGCCCGGTCGG
>JAJFLN010000507.1 GCA_021772705.1 Candidatus Cloacimonadota bacterium
GGCCGCCATCCAACGGTTCGCAATCGAATGCGTGTGGACATCGATCGGGGCCGGGAGGCCCGGACAGCCTACCGGGTTGTCCGGGTCTTCGAGCATGCGTCTCTGGCCTTGATTCGACTCCACACCGGTCGAACGCATCAAATCCGGGTTCACCTGGCCGAGCTGGGCCACGCCTTGGTTGGCGACACCCTCTATGGCGGCCGGGACCAGAAGTTCGTCTTCCAGGGTGTGGCCCTTCACTCTGCTCGCCTGGCCTTCGTTCATCCCTCCACCGGCGAGGAGGTGGCCTGTAGTCGTCCCGTCCCCCCGGACTTTCAGCAGCTCCTGTTCCGGGCCGCCGAGGGCGAGAACCTGACTCGCGGTATGAGGAAGCAGGAGGAGTAGCCGGCCGGGACCTGGCGAGTCTCCGAATGGGGTCGCAACTGGACCGGCTCGGGTAGTAGAATCCCCCTCCTATGTCACTTCGTTGGTGGAGGAAGAAAGATCAGGAACCTGCTCCCGGCAAGGAGGAGGAATCCGCTGCGGCTCCGGCGGAGACTTTGGCCCCGGAGTCCCCACCAGCGCCAGCGTCCCCGCCGAAGCGGCCGCCAGCCCAGCCGGTAGTCGAACCCCTGCCCCCCCCACCTTCCCGGGAGGGGCGAAGCAGCTGGCTTGCCAGGCTCTCCGGTGGTTTGACCCGGACTCGCAGTGGATTCACGGATCAGCTCCGGGGCCTCTTTGGTGGCACAGACCAGGTCGACGACGAGCTCTTCGACGACCTGGAGGCGATCCTGATTCAGGCAGACTGCGGACCCAGGGCCACATCGGACCTGGTCCAGCTGATCCGGAGCCGTGCCGAGGAGTCTTCCGCCTTCGACCCCGAGGCGGCGATGAAGGCAATCCGGGACTCCGTCAGGGAGCGATTGACTCGAAGTCTGAAGCCCATGAACATCGACACACCGCCTGCCGTCGTCCTGATAGTCGGCGTCAACGGTGTGGGCAAGACCACGACCATCGCCAAGATGGCCCGCCTGTTCCAGGCCTACGGAAAGCGGATCATGCTGGTGGCCGGTGACACCTTCCGGGCCGGAGCCATCGAGCAGCTGACCATCTGGAGCCAGCGCCTGGGCTGCGAAATCATGAAGGGCAAGGCGGGGGGAGACCCCTCGGCGATCGTCTTCGACGCCGTGTCGGCCGCCCGGGCACGGGGAGTGGATCTGGTGCTGGTCGATACAGCGGGCCGCCTGCAGACCCAGTCGAACCTGATGGATGAGCTGGGGAAGATCCGGCGGGTAATCCAGAAGGTCATCCCCGAGGCTCCTCACGAGACATTCCTGATTCTCGACGCCACCACAGGCCAGAACGCCCTGAGCCAGGCCAAGGTCTTCAACGACATGGTCCCCCTGTCGGGCCTGGTTCTGACAAAGCTGGACGGCACGGCCAAGGGCGGTGTCGTGGTGGCCCTGGCGGATCACCTGGAGCTTCCGATCCGATTCCTGGGGGTAGGCGAAGGGGTGGACGACCTGGATAACTTCAGACCCGACGAGTTCGTCGACGCCCTCTTCAGCTGACAGTCGTCTGACAGGTCCGCATGCCCTTCCTCGAGCGCAGGGAGGTTGCGGAGGGCCAAGCGGGGTGCCGACCAGGGCCCTCTCCTGAGTTCGCCGAAGGGTCGGGCCGAACAGAACAGGAACTACCCCAGCAGAACGACTTGCCCGGGAAAACGCCTCAGGTCACGACTCCGAGGTTTTCATCTGTTCCCAGATGCGGTCCATCTCCTCGAGAGTCATGGATTCCAGTTTGATGCCGCGACGCTGGGCTTCTTTCTCGATGGCGCCGAATCGCTCCATGAACTTCGAGTTGGCGGCCTCGAGGCTGAACTCGCCGTTGAGCCCCAGGAACCGTCCCAGGTTGACGAGACTGAAGAGGATGTCGCCGTACTCGTCCTCCATCCGGGCCCGATCGTTGTTCTTGCTCACTTCCAAGAACTCCTCGATCTCCTCCCGGACCTTCTCGGCCACTTCGTGGGCAGCGTTCCAGTCGAAGCCGACAACGGAGGCCTTCTCCTGTAGCCGATAGGCCCGGAGCAGGGCTGGCAGCTGGCGAGGGACGCCGTCAAAGATGGACTTTCGCCCCTTCTCGGACTTCTTGATCTCCTCCCAGTTCTTGATCACCTCGGCGGAGTCCTTGACCTGGGTGTCGCCGAACACGTGGGGATGGCGCCGCTTCAGCTTCGACGTGATGCTGTTCGCCACGTCACCGAAGTCGAATGCGTCCCTCTCGGAGCCCATCTGGGCATGGAACACGACCTGGAGCAGCACATCCCCGAGCTCCTCGCAGATCTGGCGGTCCTCGCCGGAGTCGATGGCATCGATGAGTTCGTGGGCCTCCTCGATGAGGTAGCTCTTCAGCGTCCTGTGGTCCTGCTCCAGGTCCCAGGGGCATCCCTCTTCGGGATGGCGCAGCCGAGCCATCACCCTCAGGAGCTCATGAATGGGATGGGTCGCTGTCGGTTCTTCCGTGGCTTTCGAAAGTGAGGGCGTCTTCTTCGTCATTGAGCCTCGTCACGATGTGGTCGTTCTTCTGGATGCTGCTCGACAGTATCAAGCCGGCCAGCGGATTCTCCACGAAGCGGTGGATGGCCCGCTTCAGGGGGCGGGCGCCGTACTTCACGTCCGTTCCCTGATCGACCAGGAACTCCCTGGCCGGGTCCGTGACTTCCAGCGAAAGGCCCAGGTTGCCCAGCCGCTCCGACACCTCTTCGAGCATCAGATCGATGATGGTGAGGCAGTCGTCTCGCAGCAGGGCCCGGAAGGTGACGATCTCGTCGACCCGGTTCAGGAACTCGGGGGGGAAGAACTTCTCCAGCGATTTCCGGGTCTCCCGGTTCTTCAGGACCTGGTCAATCTTCGGCTTCTGATCGCTGAACCCGATGGAGGACTCCATCCGATCCAGAGATTCGACGCCCACGTTGCTGGTCATGATGACCACGGTCTCGCTGAAGAGCACCGTCTGGCCTCGACCGTCGGTGAGAACGCCCTCCTCCAGGATCTGGAGAAGCAGGTTGTGTACCTTGCGGTGGGCCTTCTCGATCTCGTCGAAGACCACCACGGTCTGGGGCTTGTTCTTGACGGCCTCCGTCAGGTAACCGCCCTCGCTGTGGCCGATGTAACCGGGAGGGGCGCCAATCAGCTTGGCGTACTCGTGGCTCATGGCGTATTCGGAGCAGTCGACCCGGACCATCTCCCCCTCATTGCCGAACAGGAAAGAGGTCAGGGACCGGGCCAGTTCGGTCTTCCCCACGCCGGTTTGACCGACGAAGATGAAGCTCCCGATGGGCTTCTTGGGGTTCCGGAGACCGACCTTGGACTTCCGGACAGCCTGGCAGACTGCCTCCACGGCCAGGTCCTGCCCCACGACCCGTTTTCGGATCTCTTCTTCCATCCGCAGGAGCCGGTCGCCCTCCGTCACGGGCTCTGTCTCCGTGTTGTAGCCCAGAAGTGGGATCTGCCTGTCCACATCCTGCTCGTTGACCATGATGGTCACTTCTTTGATGTCCAGACCGGGGTTCACCTTGATGCAAAGTGTGTAGAGTTCGTTCTCGATGATCTCGGCGAGGAGGGGGTAATCCTCGTTGCCGAAGATGGACGGGGCGATCTCGTCCAGGTAGTTGACCACGGCGGCGTTGATGATCAGCCGTTTGTAGGACTTCTTGTCCGTGATCTTCACGTCCTGGAAGAGGTCCTTCTTCTGGGTAGGCGTGAAGGAACGGATAGCGACGAAGCGATCCAGGGAATCGCAGAACTTCATCTTGATGCCGCTTGATCCACTCATGACTGTCTCCGTTCGAGAACCCCTCCTGTGAAGCGGGAATGCACGTCCGAACTATACACCACCATCGGCGAAGGCCGCCCCTCGCCGAAGAGACGGAGTACAGAATCGAGATCGCCAGCCTGACGCTGGGGGACCCGGCCCTCCATTTCTCGTTGATCTCAGGATCAATCTGATCTATAATTGCCGCCTCATTCAGGTGCGGGAAAGTAGGGTCTTACCGGGAAATGAAGAAGCAGAAGCAGACTGGTGAGAGCGGTCAGGGAGCCCTGACACCGTCGCAGTCGAAGCCAATCACAGATTTCCCGGAAACAGCCGAGGACAGCGAATTCTTCGTGCGGATGTTCAAGCACGATTTCGATTCCGGATCCTTGCGGAAGCCGAAGCCTCTCGCTGACGTCGCCATCATCCTGACAAGGGACCGATGGGGGACCGATGACCCGGGCCTAGGGGAGGTTCTGGTGAAGAACCTGCTGGTTTCCCTCGCAGAGAACAGCCAGAAACCGAAGTTCCTGTTCCTTCTCAATTCGGCAGTCAAGCTCGCCGTCAGTACATCAGGAGCGCTGGAATCACTCCAGAGCCTGGAAGCCATGGGGGCCAAGGTGCACGTCAACAAGGCATCCCTGGACCACTATCAGCTCGAAGGCGAACTCCGGGTAGGCGAGGTCACATCAATGATGGAGATGCTGGACACTTGCTTTTCAATTGACAAGGTCATTACCTTTTGAGAGATCATAGTCTTAACCCATTCAGGCACGTAGCTCAGTGGTAGAGCACTAGCTCGACACGCTAGGGGTCGTCAGTTCAATCCTGACCGTGCCTACTCGCATCCCCCAACGAGGCCCGTCCCCCGGGCCTCGTTTTTTATGCCACCCGTTCTCCCCCGTTCGCCTGACGACTGAATGGCCGGAGATAAGGGGACACACGACTGGACCCGAACTCGCCAGGCGAACCTGCTGGGTCGGGTGACCTCTTGGAGTTCGGGTCCAGTCGTGTGTCCCCTTATCTCCCATGACGGCCGCGCCCCGCGCCGCCGCGTTGACGCATCCCACGGCCCCGGTGTAGCCTGCTGCCATGATTCGCGTCGCTGCCGTCGACAGTTCCCCGGAGATTCGCGAATTCATGGGGGAAGCAATCCGGTCTGCCGAGGACGTGGAGTGCGTGGCAATCGGCTCCAATGGTGCTGATGCCCTCGACATCGCCAGGACCCTGAAGCCTTCGGTCATGGTCCTGGCTCTGGAGATGCCCGGCATCGGCGGCCTCGAAGTGCTGCGCTCCGTGATGCAGGACAGGCCCCTGAGAGTGATCATCTACAGTTCCCTGGGAAACAGGTCCCTGCAGGCCTCCCTGGCCCTGAGACTGGGCGCCTTCGAGGTCCTGGCCAAACCCTCTGAACTGGACAAGCCGGATCTGCGGGCGAAGGCGGGCAAGCTGCTCCTCCAGAGGATC
Organism: Candidatus Cloacimonadota bacterium; assembly: GCA_021772705.1. Classification (GTDB taxonomy): domain Bacteria; phylum Muiribacteriota; class UBA6191; order JACPRK01; family JACPRK01; genus OFTM100. The sequence goes on from JAJFLN010000507.1 coordinate 5,260, forward strand.
AGAGCCGCACAGGATAGCCGGCTCAAGGTCGCCGCGCCGGACCCCACGGTGGCCCCCATGGTCCCACCTATGGAGGACTGCCCCTTCAAAGCCATCGCGATCGGGACCACTTCAGGGTCCACATCGACACTCCTGCCGCTGCTGAAGTCACTCCCCAGCAGCCTGCCCCTTCCCGTCCTGCTCTTCGCCCAGATCAACGGAGCCATGGCCCCCGGATTCGTCGAGCTCCTGAACAACGAAGTCGGAATGAGGGTGCTTTTGGCGGAAGATGGCATGCCGGTGGAGCCGGGAACGGTCTATCTCTCCCTGCCAGGAAGAGGCTGTCAGATCGTGGACGGCCACTGGAGTTCCCTCCCCGAGTACTCAGACGATCACTCCTCGGGAGGGCTGGACGCGTCTCTGGAATCTCTGGCCAACCTCTACGGAGACACCCTGCTGGCCATGCTACTCGGGGGAATCGGCGTGGACGGTTTGGAGGGTCTTCGGGAGATCCGCAACCGGAACGGAGTGGTTCTGCTGGTGGATCCCGGGTCGACTCCCGGCGTGGATACCCCGGCATCCTCGCTGTCCAGAGGACTTGCCTCCGAGACAGTGCCCCTGGTCAAGCTCTCCAGCCGGGTCCTGGCCCTCTGCAAGATCCGGCGGGGCTGAAAACCGGTAGCGACCGGGCATCCCCCGGGGAGTCAGGGGCGACCCGAGAGACGCCGTTCCAGGCGCCGCGCCAGCTCCACGAATTGCGCGGGAGAGACCTCCTCGGCGCGAGCCCGGGCAGGAATCCCGCACTCCAGGAGCAGAGCCTCCACCGTGTCCCTTTCCAGTTTCGTCGCGCCGGCCACGAGCTTGGCCATCTGCTTCCTTCGCTCCGAGAAGGCCGCCTTGACTACACCCTCCAGGAAGGAACCTCGCACCAGCGCCGGGCCGTCTCGGGCCGGTTCGATCTGCAGCGCCGTCGAGACCACCCTGGGACGGGGACGAAAGGCCTCTCCGGGAAGATCGAACAGCTTGCGGGCCTTGCCGTAGAGCGCAATCAACACGGAGAGCCGGCCATACTCGCGGCCGCTGCTGGCCACGATGCGGCGGGCCACCTCCCTCTGAATCGTGACCACGATCCGGTCGAAAGGCAGACCGGAGAAGACGATCTTCAGGAGCAGCGGCGAGGTCACGGAGTAGGGCAGGTTCGAAAGCAGCCGCAGGGGCCCTTCCCCGCCTGGCTCCTCCAGGTCGACCTTCAGGGCATCCCCCCGGATCAGACGAAAGTCTGGCCAGTCCTTGAATCTCTCCTCCAGCCCTTCGGCCAGGCGGAGGTCTTTCTCCACCGCTGTGACCTGGCAGCCGGCCTCCAGCAGCGGCGCCGTAAGGGCTCCCCTGCCGGGTCCGATCTCCAGGACTCGTACCGGCGGGACCGGGTCGATGGAGGCCACCAGTTTCCGGATCAGGTTTGGATCCACCAGGAAGTTTTGACCCAGGGCCTTGCTGGGACGGAACTCCCCTTGCCTATGGGACATGCCGGTCATCCGTTTCCGGCGAGAAGGGAACCAGGTTCCTCACCCGGAGCTCTTCCTGGGCGCCGCCTGGACAGCCCGCAGGAGGGCGGAGGCCTTGTTGACCGTCTCCTTGTACTCCAGTTCAGGCTGGGAGTCGGCCACGATTCCCGCGCCGGCCTGGACCCAGGCTGTCTCGCCCCGGACAATCATGGTCCGGATGGCAATGCAGCTGTCCAGATTTCCCGTGTAGCTCAGGTAGACCACGGCACCGGCATAGATGCCCCGGGTCACGGGCTCCAGTTCGCCGATGATCTGCATGGCCCGAATCTTGGGCGCCCCACTGACCGTCCCGGCGGGAAAGCAGGCCCGGAAGACCTCCAGAGGCGTCACACCCTCCCGAACGTTGCCCCGGACCTGGCTGACCAGATGCATGACGTGGGAGTAGCGCTCCACCCGGCGAAAGTCCGTGACCTCCACAGTGCCGTACTGGCTCACCCGGCCCAGATCGTTGCGGGCCAGGTCCACGAGCATGACGTGCTCGGCGTTTTCCTTCTCATCGGACAGCAGCTCCTCCTCGAACTCCACGTCCTCCTCCGGAGTGCGGCCCCGCCGACGAGTTCCGGCGATGGGCATCACATCGGCCACACCGTCGCTCACCCGGACCAGGGCTTCGGGGCTGGTGCCGAGAATCTTCAGGTCTCCCATGTCGAGATGGTACATGTAGGGCGACGGGTTCAGCGTCCGGAGTATCCGGTAGATGTCCAGCGGAGAGCGCCCGTCGAGGGATAGATCCAGCCGCCGGGAGAGAACGATCTGAAAGGCGTCGCCTGCGAGTATGTGCTCCTTGGCAGCTCTGACAGCGTCCTCGAAGTCCTCCTGGGCGAAGCCGGATCGGCTGTTGGCCGTGGCCCCATCCAGGTCCTCGAAGCCACTGGGGAATGGAATTGGCTTCACCTGCTCAGGTTCCAGGAGTAACGACTGGACCTCCTCCAGATGGGCGCAGGCCCGGGCGTAGCCCTCCTGGGCCGTACCTTCTCCCCGAGCGTGGGTCGTGACGGTCAGGGTGTGTTTCAGGTGATCGAAGGCAAACACCGTGTCATAGACCAAGAAGGAGAGCAGCGGCGTCCCATCCTGGACACCCTCCAGGATATTGATATCCTCCATGTGGCTCACGGCCTCGAAAGCGACATATCCCAGCGC
>JAJFLN010000508.1 GCA_021772705.1 Candidatus Cloacimonadota bacterium
GCTGCGAGGTCAAGGGGTGATGCCGGAGCGAAGCGGAGGTGTCGCCCCGGTCTGGCGCGTCGGCTGCGACAGCAGCCGGCGTGACAGATGAGATCGTCTGCTGCATTCTCCTGTTATCGTTCTACCGCAACCCACTGTCGGCAACAGTAACAAGAAGCTGATCGCCGTCGACAAGGGAGCTGATAGCGGATCGAAGGGGAACGGGAAGGTCGAGGCCAAGCGGCAGCTGCAGGGGAGCTGACACTGGACCGGTCCGCGGCGGGCAGGTTGCTGTTGAAGGGCAGCGACGGCATTCTACGAATCTAACAGCGCCGGTCCGGCTACCCGAGACAGCCGGGAACCCACATGAATGTGAAGACGAGGGCCATGGCCAAACCGCCGAGGAGATTGGTTCCGACCGAGCGGTAGGAAACTGGCCTTTGGTGCGTGTCGAGAACCTCTTGAAAGCGCTGCCGCAAGATGCCATGCCTCCTAGCTTCCTCCTGTGGCTCCCATTGAATGAGTCCAAGACCCCTTCCCTGAAAGACACTCCAGGATACACGAATAGTGCACGATGGTGAGAGTCTGAGGGTAGTCATCGTAGACTCGGGGCAAAGATTCGACTGCGCAAGCGCCTTCTGAAAACACTCGGTGAATAGAGGCTCCGGAATGCCGTCGATCAACCAGTTCTCCGAGGTGCCCCTCTGGAAGGCATAAGGGATGACCATGCTGGCCAACAAGGATCCGACGACCATGAGTGTGGGCAGCGGACTCTCGTCCCAAGTCGAGGCGAAGAGTGGGAGCATGGGGTAGAACAAGGCGGGTAGTGCAAGAGCATGGAGGAGCAGAGGGAAGTGAGAGCCAGTTCTCGATACCACATATCGCCGCGAGAGTGCGGTGCAGACACCGAGGGCGTAGGGGGCAACCACAACGCCCAAGAGTGGCAAAAAGACGTGCGGCGGGGGGAGCCGAGCTGGGACGCAGTCGATCATCTCAGGTGTGGACAGATGGTACACTCCAAGGTTAGCGGAAACCGGCACGCGAGGTGCACAATAGAAGTCTGGCACATGCCCGGGCGTAACGCCACGGGTGGTGTGCAGGTGATGCTGGATGGTGGTCAGGCTGTTGACCCAAGAGGTGTGGGACTGGAGTGCGAGTGGCTGCGCGTCACTCCTGGTGACCGGGTAAGCTGTGAGCCCATGATGCGTTCGTGACAGCAGAAGAGCGAGTTTGAGGTCAGGCGGTCATTGACAGGGAGGTCGAGCCTGCTCGGCAGCTGCACGTGAGCGGGTTCCGGATCAGTCGGCGGCAGAAGGCGGGGCCGGTCGCGAGTTGCAGGGGAACAGCTTGCGGATTCGAAAACAGGTCTGTATTGGGAGTCGGTCTCACGTGAAGATCGAAAGTGTGAACGAGCACTGAGCAACAGTAGCGGGAAACAGGAGAAGTCCCTCAAGAAGAGGGAGTGATCTGCACTGTGACATGGGTCACCGGCGGCGCCGGACGGAGGCCCCGCGACGAATGCCCTCTGGGGGAGTGGGAATGTGCTGACGGAGGAGGTGGAGTGAGCATGGCTGCCGTGCACAGTTGCGGCCTGAGCTCAACGAAGTAGAGTCGCGAGCAGGAATACGAAACGGCCAAAGGAGCATGCGAAGAGGGTGTCGTCAGTCACATCCGATTCTGAAGCCGAGCGACAGGCGACTGGGGAGTCCAGCAAGTGTTAGGATGGCGACGTGTGAGTTCTGAGGAAACTGGTTCTCTTGATCCTTGTGATGTTGGTTATGGCCGGGGCTTTTGTGTTCTTTCTGATGGTTCTCGACGTCACGGGCGTGGCCTACGTGGTTCTGGAAAACAGCCAGTATTCCTATGGCTACCCCGACAATCCGGACCTTGAGTACTGTGTGGCCTCGGCTTCTGATTCGGGTCGAGGCAAAAGGGCGCTCAAGACGAGCAACGGCCGCTGGTGGTGGCGACCCATCAGAGATGGTGAGTACGACTGGCTGGTTCTGACCAAGAGCGATGAACTCTACATTGGAGGAGATACCGACGGGAACTGGATGAGTGCGGATGGCGGTAGGACTTGGACCGAAGCTACCAGTCTGCCGCCAGAGGTCGAGACGAAGAGCAAGGGATTGATCCGGTAGAGGGCGTCGTCGGGATGGCCAACGCTGCTCGCGTGTTGAAGGGCAGCTGGATCGGATCGAGGCGCGGCGGCGAGGCCGAGCCTGCTCGCCAGCTGCAGGGGAACTAATGCCGGAAAGTCCGGCGGCGGGAAGGTCGAAGCTGCTCGTCAGCTGCCGAGAAACTGTGAGCGCATGACGCGTTTGTGACGCAAGAAGAATGAGGCGTCAGGTAGGAACGATAACGTCAAGAATCAGCTGCGAGGTCAAGGGGTGATACCGGAGCGAAGCGGAGGTGTCGCCCCGGTCTGGCGCGTCGGCTGCGTCAGCAGCCGGCGTGACAGATGAAATCGTCTGCTGCATTCTTCTGTTAGGCCGAATTGGACGGAGAACACCAAGCCGCCTGCTCGGGACGTCGCAGCACGTAGGCATTGAGAGGCAATCACAAACGGCAGCTTGGATACACAGTCGCACCGAGGGCGACGTCGTCCGACTCGCTTGCGAGGCGGACGCCTGGAGCCCGGTTGACACTACCTACCGCATACTCCAACGTTTGGGTTCACGCACCAGGTCAATCTCCACCTTCAAGGACTCGAAGTTCACAGTCAAGGGGCGGTCGAGGCTCCTCGTCACTCAACGACGGGGAACCGAAAGCGCAGGCTGGATTGAACGTCAATCAAGTATCCTGCCTCTGGTTGAATCTCGAAATCAGGAGTTAGACCAGGCAGGAACACCTCAAGCCGCATGAGTCCCTTGGATGTTGCTTCCGCCCTAACGACGAATGATGCACCGCTGGCAGAGCGGAGGTTCTCGGCGGTCTCCGCCGGTGGAACCCCTTGGGGGTAGCCGATCAGAGCAAGAGGTGGTCGCAACTCTCGCGAAATGCGAAGCTGTGGCCAAGGTTTTCCGAATATGTCGACGTCTCGAGAGTGGTTGGCAAGGACGACATAGCCCGTGCCTGGCTCGATGGCGTACGAGCTGTCGAGCCCGGGAAGTGCACCGAGAACCGAGCCACTTTCGATAGGGTGCCGAGGAGTCTGGCAACGGCAGTGGCGCCTGTATCGGCTATCAGGTCCTCCACAGTGTACGGTCGACTGTCTGTAGTTGCGGGCGAGAACGGAAGGGAAATCAGGTTGACGCCGCGTCGTATCCGGAATGTGACTTGCCGTAGGATAATGGTGACGGTAAGGGAGTCCTGAGCGATGCCGCCGCGGTCATCGCTGACTGTAACGGTGAACCCGAAGGACCCGTCGATATCGGGTGTGAAGGTCACAATGGATGAGGTGGCGCCACTCAGCGTGACCGTAGTCCCCGCCGTCTGTGCCCATGAGTACGACAAGGTGTCGCCATCGGCGTCAGAGGCCGTGGCTGTGAGAGTGACGAGCTTACCGACGTCCAATAGCCGATCGGAGCCAGCGTTGGCTGTCGGGGGTGTGTTGACTGTGATGGAAACAGAGTCCTGTG
>JAJFLN010000509.1 GCA_021772705.1 Candidatus Cloacimonadota bacterium
CGGATCCGGAATAGGCCAGGGGACCCCCTACGGGACATGCACCCCCCGAGCCGGGATTCAGCTGCGGGAAGTACATGGGGAACGTGAAGAACGTGATGAACTCGGTCTGCATCATCGAATCGCCGTCATCCGGCGGCAAGGACCGGCGGCGATACATCGTTGCGCTCATGTCCAACGTGCTTCGCAAGAACTCCGCCTGGGACCACTCACGCCTCGGCGCTGCCATCGAGGAGGCCGTCCGGACCCGAAAGAGTGTTCAAGTCCTGGAGGAGGGCTCCCGGGGAGCGATTGACGCAGCGGGGCGCGGAGAGTAGCCGCGAGGAGTCAGAGCCCGCACGCCGTGGCCGGTAATGGCGCCTCGGCGATCACGAGAGAGGCGTGTCTTCCTTGTCCCCAGGCTGGAGATCCGGCTTCGTCGGCGGTGGGCCCAGCGGATCGCCGCCACCTGCTCCTCCGAGAGGCGACGGAGTCTGGCTCGAGCTGGCAGGCAATGGAGCGCCCGGCCGGATGAGCAATTGCCCGATGGGCACGACAAACAGGTGGTGCAGACCACCGGCAGTTGACAGAGTCTTGAGCTGCAGTCGTGTCTCGGCGATCAGCTGGTTCACCACGACTCCCTCTTCGACTTCTCCTTCCTCTGTGACCAGTGACAACCGGTGCAGCGAGTAGAGGCCCAGGATGAAGGCCAGACCAAAGAAGAAGTCCCAGTGTTCGAAGCTCAGGGTCTCGAAGGTCTTCTCACCTTCCGGGCCGACCCAGTGCAGAGTCCAGGTGAGCTTGCGCTCTGCGAACCAGTCGGCGAACTGTCCTCCCAGTATCGGCGCGATGCCCGCGGCCAGAGAGTTCACCATGCGGCTGGCGGCGACATAGGCCGTGGCCATACCCTTCGGGGCCATCTTCATGTCGATGTTACCCGTCGCCAGAGCCACGCCGGCTGTCGAGATGCCCATCAGCACATGGATGGCGATCAGGAGAGGGTAAGTGAAAACGTGCTTATCGGGCATGGTTGTAAACGTGAATGCAAGGATGCAGACGATGAACAGAGGGCCTGATACGGCCAGCACGGACTTGTTACTGAACCGGTCCGTGAATCGCCCCCAGATCTGCAGGAACAGAACATTGAAGATCTGCGAGAGGATGGTCAATCCGATGACCTCGGACATGGGCATTCCCAGCTGCTTCAGCATGTAGACAGTGAAGAATGGGGCTGCCAGGTTTACAGCGAAGGCCCAGGATGCGAGGAAGATAATGAGCCTGCGGAAGTTGGTGTCCCGGAAGGGCTTCAACAGCAGGCGGCCCAGTCCTTCGGCCGCCGGGACCATACGTGGCTCTGGAATCTGGCTGATGAAGTACACCCCGAGCATGCCTGCCAGGAATCCCACGATGAACAGCACGGAGTAGCCCTGAATTTCCCGATGGGGATACCAGGTCTTCCACTGGTCCAGGAACAGCGCGGCGCCCAGACTGAGTACGATGCCCAGACCCGTGGCCAGAGCCAGCCTCCGGGACGAGAAGGTCCCCAGACGCCCGGGTGGGATCAGGTCCTTCATCCAGGAGTTCCAGCTGCAACCGGCGATGGCGCCGAGGGACCAGCGGACGAGGAACGCCCCCAGAAGGACCTGGATGGCCGCATCTCCATCAAACAGGAACGGGATAGCAGCTATGAATGGCAGGAACATTCGGGCCGCAACCACGGAGACCATGGTCACGGCCTTGCGGTTCTGGACTCGCTCCACGAGCCAGATGGCAGGGACCTGAATCAGCTGGGTCAGTGGGGAAATGGCCGCCAGCAAACCAATCACGGCGTTGCTGGCTCCTAGCTGGAGTGCGAAAGCAACCAGGAATGCGCCGCTGGTGAAGCTCATCATGGCCTGGCTTGCCATCCCGTCCCGGGTCACGGCGGCCAGACCCCTGTCTATCTCCGCCTCATCGAGACGATCGTGTACCTCGAACATTCTCTACCTCTTACCTGGGTCTGCGTCGTGCTGGCGGAGCGCCATCGCGACTCTATCTCATTCCGGAAACCGAGAAGACCCGACTCGCTCCGGCCATCGGGTCCCCTCGTGGTGGTCTCGGCGTTCACCACACCGGCTCCTCCGAGATAGAGTCCGGCGAACTGCCTGGCTTGCCGCCGGCCTCACGTCACGTCTCCCAATCCCTCGCAGAAGGAACAGAGCCCCGGCGGCGTTCCGGTTTTGCGCCGGGTCAATCGGCAGCCAGCGGCTCGAACAGCAGGGACCAGAGGAAGTCCCGGCCGAAAGCGGGGGACTCCTCCGGCTCATTGGAGACACCCTGGCACGAGACCAGGCGGAAGTCAGGATCGAAGGTGTGTGTGAGTTCGGCGACCGTGTAGCCCAGGCCACCTTTCAGAGTGCCCTGGCTGTAGACCTCCAGGTCCGTCAGTCCGGAGCCCCCTTCGGGCTTGAAACAGATAAGCGAGAACAGGCCGTCTGGCTTGAGCAATCGATGGATCACGGAACGGAAGCTCTCACGCCTGTGGGGAGGAAGGTGATGGAAGCAGCCGGTGTCGTGGATCAGATCGTAGGATGCCGGAACCAGAGAGTCTGGCGGGTCCAGGACCGAGCCCTCCAGGAGGCGAACCGGCAGACCGGCCTCGGCGACTCGCTCCCGGGCCCAGGCCAGCGCGGAGGGAGATATGTCGATGCCGTCGACCTCGAACCCCTCTCTGGCCAGAAACACCGAGTTCCTGCCGGCGCCGCATCCCACGTCCAGTGCCTTGCGGCCGGGAAGGGCTCGCTGCTGCACCAGTTCGACCAGAACGCGGTCGGGCTTGTTGACGAAGAATGGGCAGTTTTTCTCACGGTCCAGATAGAACTCGGTCCACTTCCCATCGTCACTCGCCGATACGAGTTCGTCGAGCAGTGAGAGCAGATCAGATGTGGAGCGGACGCGGGAGGGTTTCATTGCTGACCCTCGTGCCACGGCCTCCGGCGATCTCCGGCGGTGACCTCTGCTTCGCGTCACAGCGCAGCCTGGCGGGAGCCGTCGAGATGTATCGGCTCGACTACAACCTCGACACCGTGCCGCCCCTGGAGGAGCTCATCCCGCTCCTGGTCCGTGAGGCTTACTTGCAAGCCCCTCCGGCGCACCGGGGAACTGGCGCCAGCGATCGCCCCTTGCCATTCCAGATATCGGAGGACGCCGAGCTGGGCGTGACCTGCGAGGTCCACGGCGCCGCAGGTTCGCGGGGACAGATTCCCAGGTCCGCCAGGGTGCCCGCTCTCGATGCCACGGCCTCCAGGCGACTGGAGGCCGTCGTCACTTTGCTGGGCCGATAGGACGTTCAAACTGCCGTTTTCCTGGGCAGCCGTTGGTGTCGGTCGGGGGACGACCGGTGTTTAGGGGAGGTTCGGGCAGGAGCTGGCGCTCCTCGGAGGGCCGGATGTCGGTGCGGATGCTGGAGAAAGCGGGAGTCCCGGTTCTCAGGCAAGCCGAAGCAGCCGTCTGAGCGGGTCTCAGGCGGCGCAGGTGGACCCGAAGAAGTCCTCGGCCGGGCGAGGCGGATGCGTGTGGGGCCCGTCTCTGGGGAGCGAGGCAGTGGAGTATCCTCGCGATGGCTCGCGGCTCGGTGATCCACGCGATTCGGCGCACGTTAGAGGAGCCACAACGCCCGCAAACGAACACGTCCTCCGAAAACACACGCCAGATCAGCTCGCGCCAGCACAGACGATTCGTGTCGGGACTGGGCACCTGGGGCCCGCACGAGCAGGGAGCCCGGCCGGTCTGCTCGCGTGGGACGACGACCCGGGAGCGAAGCCTGGCGTTGGGAGCAGGCCGGTGGTGGGTTCGATCACCAGAATTGTAGCGAGGCAGTACTTCTTCGCGCGGAACAGGAATTCCTTGTCTCGTAGCTCCTCGACAGCCGAGGTGATGTACTTGGGCCACATCTTGGCTCGACACACGAAGAGAGCTTCGTCGCGGTCCAGGTGATGTAGCGCAGTGGCGTCGAAGTAGCCTCGGTCGAGAAGGAACATCTGGTTCGGTCGCCGGCCCATCGCTTGGACGATTCTGTCTCGAAGGGTTGCGAGCGCCTTGGCGTCGCAGACATTCCCCGGTGTGATTGTCATCGCGATCGGCACTCGCAGCTGAGCGTCGTAGGCGAGATGGAGCTTGTAGCCCAGAGCGGTTTTGCCCAGGTGTCCCGAGTAGCCTCTCTCAGCCTTCTCATACTTCTTGCCGTACACGTGCAGGAACGATCCGTCGACTGCCACGACTTCGCCGAGCTGGACTCCGCACTTAACGAGCAGCCGGACGGTCTCCTGCAGCAGGTCGTTGACCATCGTTTCGGAGAACTCCTTGAGCAGGTCGGCTATCGGGTTGACGAAGGTCAACTCCTTCTCGAAGCCGAGAGTCTTGGCCAGCCGCTCTCTGCAGAGGTAGCTGACGAGGTCTCCCATCCCGCGGATCCCCACGACGGCACGTACCATCAGAGCGAGGAAGCAGCCGGACTTGTGGAACACCGCCTGTGGCGCCCGCCTCACCACATGATGCTCGAACCAGTCCATCACGCCAAGCGTGCGGACGTAGTGGAGGAACACAACGAGCCCGCTGCGGATGCCCTCCTCGACCTTCCGGGCGCGACGAGCTATCTTCCGCCTTCTGCGTGCGATCTGCGCGGGTGGGTGTTTACGTTGCGCGCGAGTGCGGGTACCATGAGCCACGGGTCTCCTCCTCGTCTTGCTCGAAGGCGGTTTAGTCACCTACCTTCTACGAGTTGGAGGCCCGCTTCTTCAATCACAGACTGCGTTCTACCCGGAACCGAGAGATCTCAGAGGATCACGACGACACTGGATAGCGTCAAAACATGATTCCATGTGGGTTCAGCACCTCACGTCCGTTGCCACCCTTGGTCAAATCGCAAGAGTGCAGTTCGCCGCACGCTTGCACTCCGCATCAATCTTGCAAATCGCCGCTCCGGCTGACATTCTGGGGTTGACATCAGACCAAGAGGGAGAGAAGGAGCAACTGCACAGGGGCGATGTGTCGGTGTAATCCAGGCATGTATTCAGATACTTACAGCGAGATTGCCATAGGTGTTGGCGGCACCATGCCGCGACAACCTGACAGAAACGACATTTCCAATCTCGTTGAAAGGACAAGAGACTCTCATGAAAGCGATATGTCATTGGCTGTCTGAGAAGGAACTCGAGACGATTTATACATCAGCCTACTGGAATGATATCGAGGCAGAGAAAAGAAAGCCGTGGTGGATAGCAGACGGAGATTACGACAAGTGCCTCGAGTTCTTGAAGAAGACAGACCTTCTTCTTGAGTACGAGAAGTCAGAGAAATACATTGGCGAGATAGTGAAAGATAACCTCAAGGTGGCGGATCTAGCCGCCGGTATTGGCTGGACCTCAGCCCTGCTATCGAAGATTCCAAAGGTCTCCGAAGTACATTCAGTGGAGATATCCAAACACCGCCTCGACTCTCTGTTCGAACACAGTGTGAAGATGATGGCCGGTGAAGCGGCCAAGATCTCCAGGTACCTGGGCAGTTTCTATGAATTGAAGTTTGCCAATGAGAGTATTGACGTAGTCTACATGTCGCAAGCGTTTCACCATGCGGAGTCGCCACTCAGGTTGCTTGTTGAGTGCGATCGTGTTCTCAGGAAGGAGGGCACGATCGTCTTGGTGGGAGAGCATTACATTGGGGTGTTGAGAAAGATAAGACGATTCTTGGTGAAGCTATTGCGGAACAGAAACTTCACTCTCGACTTTTACGAGTTGTTTCCGCCTGACTCGGTCCTGGGTGACCACTACTACAGATATTCTGATTATCGGTTCATGTTTACCTCCCTGGGATACACTCTCAAGAGTGAACGAGTAGGCACTGGCAGTGTAATCTACGTGGCCAGGAAGGGCCCAGCGGCCCCGAGGTGAATCGTGCCCGCAATCCGGTGTGTGGGCTGTGGCTGTTCCCTGGGCAGACGGGGTTTTCTGGGATGAGCGTCCTTCCGGCCCCGCCTCGTGGCCCGGCAGTCATGCGCCTCCGAGTACCTGCCAATCGAGGAGTTCCTCGATAGTCCAGATGTGGTCGGTGGTGCCAGCCGCCATGGCCGGAGAGCGAAGCAGGTAGATGCGTTTGGAGACCGGGACACGGAGTGTTCGGTGGGCCCGACAGTAGTTGTAGAAGAGGACGGCCAGCCAGGTCATGGCCAGGTGTAAAAGCAGCTGCTTCGAGAAGGAGTACGTCTTGCGCTGCTTGCGTGGGTTGAAGTGCCGGGCTGTCCCATTCTGGCGCTCGACGAAGGCCGTATTTACATGTCGCGAGCACGGTGAAGCGTCCAAGGCGGCGCCCAGTTTCGTCAGGGTACCAAAGACCAGCTTCGTCTCTACCTCGACCACCTCGCCGTTCTCTCGGGTCTTGTTGAAGGTGGCGTATACCATGCCTGCTGGAGGTCTCTTCTTCAGCTTCTTCTTCTGGCCAGTCTTGCTCTTGCGTCTTGGGCGGTAGGTCTTGCCGTAGGTGTTCAGCAGCGAGTTCTTGTACGGCGAGTGTTCGTCCGTCGTCACGAGTTCCGGTGGCTTGCGTCCTGTACGATCAGCGAAGTCCTCGACCAGGCGGTCACACGTCTCCTGATCTCGAGAGGGCCCTTGGACCAACGAGACCACCAGCTTTCTGCGAGGATCAACGGCTGTGTGGTCCCACTGGCTTCCCAGTTCTCCTTCGGCCTTCTCCTCGGGCGTGAGATGTTTGTCCTTTTTTTCCCACGAAGCTCCACATCTCATCCATTTGAACCTCGGCTACTTCCAATTCTTGCACCAGCTCGTCGTGCACATCCTTGGCATGCTTGCCGACAAGCCTCAGGATGCGACTAACCGTTTCTCGGCTCACCCCAGTCAGCCGATGCGTGGCCCTAACCCCGGTGCCCTCGGCCAGATGCTTCACCACCTCAATGATCTTGGCCTTCGGAAGGCGCAGATCAAACAGCGGAGTCCCTCGCCGCTCAGAGAACTGGGCTTCACAGACTCGACAGTTCAGGAACCGAATCTCATCGGGCCCATAGCGGCGACGCACGTACACGTTCTCGCCGCCCTTCACTCCGTACTGCCCCCACTTTCACTCACTGGTAACCGATGGCGTCTTTGTCGAGGAGTCCGACGGCTCCGTGGTCTTTCGCGAGCTGCCAGCCCCCACCGATGAGGAAATCACCCGGGTGGCCTCCGAGACCTGTCGCCGCACTCCCCCGCCCAGCCAAGGACCTCTTCACGACAACTCGGGCAGCCTGAAGCCCGCCTCAGGGAGGATTCGCCCTGCCCCCAACGGCCTGCCCGCCACGAAAATCCGACTCACGCCGGCCTCCTCTCTACTTCCCTCGCCCTCCAACCACCTCGTGCCTCTCCGAGGAACGCCCCGCCAGGCCCCGACGTCCCACCCGTCGACAGAACCCGCAGTTTGAACTTCCTATCCTCCGAGCAGGATCGAATACTCGAGTACGTGGTATCCAGCATTCCCTTCGCCCTGGAGTCAGAACGCTGCACTCTGTTTCTGCAGGACCGGAAGCAGCGAAACATCTACAGCCTCTTCGCCACCGGTCTCGAGACGCCCCTGGAGATATCCCTCGACTCGGGCATCGCCGGCGACGTTGCTCGTACCGGTGAGATTGCCTGTGTGAGGGACGTGGGACAGGACTCCCGCTTCGACCCTTCAGTGGACTCCCGGACGGGCTTCGAGACCCGATCCGTGCTGGCCGTGCCGATCAAGCAGGCCGATGGGGCCACCTTCGGGGTCCTGGAAGTGCTCAACAAGGAGCGCGGCAACTTCAGCATGCTCGACGGCGAACTGCTGGAAGCCTTCGCTGCTCTGGTTGGAACCGCCCTCAAGGACGGTTTCCAGCGCCAGGAGCTGAAGCGTGCCTACACCGGGCTGATCCGGCGACAGCGCCAGATGGATCTGCTCTACGACTTCGAGCAGGCCCTGGCCGACGACGAGAATGCCTCCAGCTGCATCGAGCGAGCCCTGGAGATGGTTCGAGAGGCCCTCAATGCAGAAGGAGCGTCGATCCTGCTCTGCACGGAGTCGAAGGAGAAGCTGGAGTTCAGCTGGGTCACTGAAGGCAGCTCTTCAGGACTGAAGGGAATGACCCTCGATGCAGGTGAGGGCATCGCCTCTCAGGTCATGCAGAGCGGCCAGCCCAGACAGGTGAAGTCCGTCCCGGTAGATCCTTCCTTTTCGGCCAAGGCCGATCAGGTTTCGGGAATCGAGACCCGGGACATGATCGCCTTCCCCCTGATCTCGGCGGAGCGAACCGAGGGAGTCCTGGAGGAAATCAACAGCCAGCACGGAGGGTTCGACTCCGACGATATCCAGCTGGGCCAGATCCTGGCGGAGGGGCTCGCCCAGTCCATCTGCCGCCTCCGGGCGCTGGAAAAGAGACGGCAAGCAAGCCGCCTGGCCTCCGTGGGCCGGATGACCTCCAGCATCATCCACGACCTGCGGAATCCTCTGACCATCATCGCCGGTTACACATCCATGCTCGACCCGGAGGATCCGGAGTCCATCGTGGAAGCCTCCCGGATCATCCAGCGGCAGGTGGACCGATCCAAGGCACTCATGAATGACCTCCTCGAGTTCTGCTCTGGCAAGCAGAACCTGGAGAAGCAGACTCTGGACGTGAGGGAATTCGTCGAGACTCTGGGCCAGAACCTGAAGGAGGATCTGGCCCAGACGAACCTGAAGACTGGCGTGTCCGTGAGCGCCTCCGGCCAGTTTCTCGGAGACCCGGCCAAGCTCGATCGGCTGTTCTGCAACCTGGCTTCCAATTCCAGGGGAGCCATGCCTGACGGGGGCAACTTCACCGTTGATTGCTCCGACCAGGGCGAGGGATTCCTCTTCAGGGTTGCCGACGACGGCCCGGGAGTCCCGGAGGTAGTACGGGCCAAGCTGTTCGAGCCGTTCGTTACCCACGGGAAGCGAGACGGCACGGGGCTCGGCCTTTCGATAATCAGAGGAGTCATCGAAGCACATGGGGGAACCATCGAACTGGGAGACGGCCCAGGAGCCGTCTTCCTGATCGAACTTCCCCGAGCCATCGCCGACAGGAGTCAGTGACTCGTCAGAACAGTGAGCCGACCCAGTCGACTGCGGCTCCGGTGCCACTCCCGATGCCGCCGATCACGCCACCGGCGACTCCCAGGATGGCGGACCCGATGGTGCCCAGGCCGTTGGTCCGAAGCTCCGCAGCGTAGGCCCCTTCACCCAGGCCAGTTCTTGGAGGCTGAGGGATGTCATGGAACCTGACTATCATGGTCCCCGACAGGTCACCATGTGGGATGATGGTCAATGAAACAGACCTTTCGAGACCGGGGATTCCGACCCCCGGGAGAGTGAGTCAGAAGCGACAATGAACATTCACGTGGCACTCCTGAGGGCAATCAACGTGGGCGGAACTGGCAAGCTGGCCATGGCCGATCTCAGGGCCCTTTGCACGGATGTGGGATTCACCCGGGTCAGGACCTACATCCAGAGCGGCAACGTGGTGCTCGAGAGTCCCCTACCCGCATCGAAGGTGAAGACGACGATGGAGACGTCCGTGGCCGACTTGCTGGGTGGACATCACCCGGTTCTGGTGCGCTCCGGCCGTGAGGTGGAGCAGATCCTCCTTCGAAACCCCTTCCCCGATGCCGCCCCCAATCAGGTGCTGGTCCACTTCCTCGACGAGGCGCCGGCGCCGGAAGCCATCGAAGGCTGGCCCGTTCCCGGCCGGGAGGAGCTGGTCCTCGACGGGAGGGAACTGTTCCTCCACTATCCCGACGGGATGGGCCGATCGAAGTTGAAGATTCCCTTCAAGGAGATCGGAACGGCCAGGAACCTGCGCACGGTGGCAAAGCTGGCTGACATGGTCAGGGAGGTAACTCGATGAAGGGCTGGATCGTCTTCAACGGGAACATCGCCCTCGATGTCGACTTCGTGAGACATCACGCCGATCGCATCCGGGAGAGCCACCACGTCGACTCGTCGGTTCGGGACTGGCGCAAGGTGGTGCTGATCACCGCAGGCTGGCAGCAGGGTGAGTTCGACGAGACCCACCTGAAACAGGCCTTCAGCAAGATCGGTATCCCGAGCCGCTTCGAAGCCGGCTTCGACAGCAACATCCAGAACCTGGGTGTCTACCACCAGTTCAACTCCTTCAAGGAAGCCGAGGCCGAGATTTACCGGCAGTACCATGAGAAACAACAGGTCATCATCAAGACCAAGGAGCTGTACCGGCTCAAGAACAACAACTTCCTGCAGAACCTGCGGGAGCAGCTCCAGTACGTCAAGGAGACCTACACGGGAGTGACCCTGGCGGACCTGCTGGACTACGACGTCACCCATCATCAAGCGGACCTGAGGAAGTTCACCGAGCGGGAGCTCCTCTTCCACTATTGCTGCCAGGAGGTCCAGGACACACTCGCGGCCATCGTCGCCAACGACGAGAAGATGATCTCCATCTGTGAGGAGATCGAGCGCTACTTCAGAAACCGCTCCCTGGTGGACGAGAGCCCCCTGTTCATTCAGATCCGGGACAACCTGCGGCAGACCATCCTGTCGGCCAACTCCATTTTCCTCTTTGGAGGCAACGTGGCCGTCCTGCTCAACCGCCTCCAGTTCTTCCGCCTTGGCGACGTCTTCCACGAGGCCCTCTGGCGTGGGACCAACTTCTACTCCGTATCGGCAGGCTCCATGGTCCTGGCGGAGAAGATCATCGTCTACGACGACTTCTGGGGTGACGGCCACGCCCGGCCGCGCAAGGAATTCGAGTTCTTCGACAGAGGCCTGGGGCTCGTCACGAAGGTCGCCCTGTTTCCCCACTGCATGGATCGGATTCAGACCGACGATCCGGACAACCTCTCCTACCTGGCCCACCGATTCTCCTCCGTCCCCTGCGTCGGCCTCAACCAGGAGTCCTTCCTTCTGGCTGAGACCCATCGAGATAAGAGTTCGGGACGGGTTCGGGAGCGCTTCATCTCCCTCGGCACAGAGGACGGGGTCTACCTCTTCGATCGCAGCGGCACCAAGCAGCGCCACTCCCACGGCCAGGAAGTACCCGTCGGTTAGCTGGCGCCACTGTTCCCTGTCCCGGCGAGCAGCGCCCTGCCTCGAGATGTTAGCCTGAACCCCTCGTGACGGCGATCCCTGGATACCGGATAGTTGCGGAGATTGGCAGCGGCGCCTCCGCGACGGTTCATCGTGCCGTGCAGGAGGGTCTGGACAGGGAAGTGGCTCTCAAGGTCCTGGCTCCGGGCCTCTTTGACGGCGACGAGCTTCAGGCTCGGTTCGTACGGGAAGCCCGGATTCAGGCCAACCTGGCCCACCCGAACCTCCTGAAGCTCTTCGATGCCGGCGTCCATGGTGAAACCCCCTACCTGGCCATGGAGCTGGTGACCGGCGGCAGCCTGCGAGGCCTCCTGGACCGGCACGGTTCACTGAGACTCTCGGAGGCCGTCAGGCTCGGAAGGGAGATCGCCGACGGACTCGCCTGCGCCCACGGATCCGAGATCGTCCATCGAGACCTGAAGCCGGAGAATGTCCTCCTCTCGACTGATGGAGTGGTGAAGGTGGCTGACTTCGGCCTGGCCAAGGGGCTTGCATCCGGCGGCACCTTGCAGACCGCCGCCGGCACCGTCATGGGCACTCCCGGCTACATGGCTCCGGAGGCCCTCGACGGCGCCTCCACCTCACCTGCCGCCGACGTCTACGCCATCGGAGTGATCCTCTACGAGATGATCGCCGGCAGAAGGCCCTTCGACGGAGAGGACCCGATCGCAATCATCCGCGACCAGATGAAGGGAGAGTACGAAGCCCTCGGCTCATTCAGACCGGGAGTCCCAAGGTCGCTGGAGCAGCTGATCACGACCTGTCTCGTGAAGGACCCTGCCGGCCGAGCCCTCACCGCTGCACTCATCGGGGCCCGTCTCGAACAGCTCGGGACCACGATGGGTGACGGTACTCCCGAGTTGCCACCGGGGGCCAAGGCGTCCCGCAGCTCCTCGACTCGAGTCTCGGTAAAGACATCTCGGTCAGGTCCTTCGGCGACACGGGCCTCCCGCTCCCGGGTCTCTTCGGCACGGCCGGCCACCGGGAGCGGTACCCGTGTGGGGTCCTCCGGTTCGATCTCGAGAGGGGCTCTGCCCGGGGCGAAGTCCGCCGTTGATCCGGCCAACTTCCGTCGAACCCTGGCCGTGCTCCTTCTGGCCCTGGGCTGCATCATCGCCGGTTGGTGGGCCTGGTGGCCGGCGGAAGATCCGGGCAGCAACGGAAGCCCGGCTTCGGCGCCGTCGACCGAGCCGGAACCACTCCGACCAGCCAAGCTACTACGCCTCGATGTGGGACCGACTCAGGTGCGTCTCGTCTTCGATCGTCCCCTGCCGGAAACGCTGGACATCACGGTGACGAACATGGAGCGTACCTGGGGCTTCACGCGACGGCTGCCGGCAGGCGGCGCCGCCTCCACCCTGACCGGGCTGGCCTCTGAAAGTGAATTGAGGATGGAGCTGATGCAGTCCGGAGCGGTTCACGCCCGCACCTTTCACACACTGCCCGTGACCCGCGAGGGATGGACCATCCTCCATCCCCGGGCCGCCGAGACGCTGGAGGTCCGATCCCGGGGAGATCAGATCGCCGTGGGCTGGAGCCAGAAATTGGCCGACAAGCAGCAACTGGCGATGGTGCGGCGGAGCTTCGATGGTGGGCTGACCTGGTCGGAAGCCGTCAAGGCAGGTGCTCCCTGCCGCGCCGTTTCCTTTGCCACCATGGCCTGGCTCGAAGATCGCTTCCTCATTGCCTGGGGCCAGAAGGGAGGAGAACAAGGTACGGGCACGCTGGTCCTCTCCCTCCCGTCAGCCGCGCCCGGGCCAGGCAAGGCATCCAGACTTCCGGGAACACGCCACGATCCGATGATGCGATCCATCGGCCCGCAAGAGGCTGAGCTCTTCACCTTCCAGACCGACAAGAGCCTGATTCGATGGAGGCTCGACCCTCAGGGAACTCCTCTGTCACCGTCCACCCCGGCGCTGGAGTTCCAGCATGACCACACGGACCGGAAGTGCCTCTGGTTCACCGAGGCTGGACGATGGCTCTCTCTGCTGGGCATCCAGCACCGTGAACTGGACGGCAAGAATCACATCACGGCAGCCCGGGCAGAGACTCGAACTCCCGCAGCCTGGATGAGCCCCGAACCTCTTCAGAGGTTCCATTCCGACGCTTTCGGCAGCTTTGACTCCGAGTCCCTCCCCTCCGGTCGTCTGGTCATCGCCGCCGAGATCGAGGAGGACATACGAGTCCGGTACACCGACGACGGAGGCCTGACCTACTCCCCCTGGACTCGCATCCAGGCAGCCTCTTTCTCGCGTCAGTTCACCCCCGTCGAGCTGGTGAGAGGAAGGCAGGGAATGCACCTGGCCCACACGGACATAAACAAGCTGGTTGCCCACTGGCTCGTGCTGCATCACAGCCAGGACGGAGCCCGCTGGTCTCGGACAGGGCAGGTTCCTCTGCCCCCCTTCACCAGTTTCCCAGTCTCCCGTCTCGTCGAGACTGGCCGAGGGCTGGTCTCGTTCTTCTCCGATGCGGGCGGAGGTCTCTTCTGCAGGGTGTTACCCGCCCCGGGGCACTGATGCGGCATCGCGACGGATCGGGACACAGGGACCCCCACTCCAGGAAGTATGATGGGAACTCGAACCGTGATGGGCGGTTCGAACTGATCAGGTCAGTGGCGCTCCGCAACGCTGGCCCACTGCTGGAGGCTTGACCATGTCCGGTGCCACGAAAGAGTCCGAGATCGCCGTCCGCTCCGCCTCCGAGCAGGAAGCAGCGACGCTTCAACAGCGGGCAGAGAAATTCTGGGGCCACGATGATATCCGCACCTTCGGACGTCAGGTCTGGCTCTCGGACTGCCAGTGGACAGGGGCCTGGCGCGGCCCCCAGATCCTGGGCAGCGCCGCGTTCCGGATCGAGGCTCCGGACCTGCTCGTCGTCGCCGTCGACGTCGACCGGGACCACCGAAGCACGGGCATCGGCACGGCTCTCATGGCTCACCTGGAAGAAATGGCGAAGGAACAGGGAGTCGAGCGGATCTTGCTCTCCACGACCAACGACAACTTGCCGGCCATCGCCTTCTATCAGAAGCGAGGCTATCGGTTGATGGAGGTTCTGCCCGGAGAGGCGGCTCGTGCCCTGTCGGACCTGTTCCCGGAGGGCCTGAAGGGACATCGAGGTCTGCCGATCCGGGACGAATTCCGATTCTGCTTCGACCTGAAGTCCGACGGCGACTCCAGCGATCCGATCCCGGTCCGCCGGGGAGGTCCAGAGGACCTGAAGTTGCTGCTCCAGATCACCCGGGACGCCCTCGGATCGGATCGGGCCGATGCGCTGGTGACCCGACTGTCTGGCCAGAGTCTGATCCTCATCGCCAGCAGGGCCGGGGAACCAGCAGGGTTCCTTCTCTCTGACGAATCTCTCTTCAATCATCGGATGGTCCGGCTCGTGATGGTCCGGAGAGACCACCGGCGGCACGGCGTGGCCCGGACCCTCTACGCCGTCGTGGAAGCCCACTGTCCCACGGGTCGCCTCTTCAGCTCCACGGAAGTATCGAACCTCGCATCCCGGAAGATGCATGAGGCCCTTGGCTTTCAGCCCAGCGGTCAGCTGGACAATCTGGAGCAGGGCGAGGCGGAGCTCTTCTACTTCAAGAGCCTCGGCTGCGGTGGCGACGGAGAGTCACCCGGCCTCTAGTGCTCTTCTTGAGCCGCGGCTGCAGCCCGCCTGGCCAGCTCTTCGGGGGCAACGTCCTCGACGTGGGTACCAATCCACCACTGATTGCCCGCCGGATCCGCCACGGCGGCGTTCCGATCTCCGTAGAACATGTTCGTGGGCTCCATTACCGACTTGGCCCCGGCGGCGACGGCCTGCTTGTAAAGGGCATCGGCGTCCTCGACGTAGAGGTACAGCATGCAAGGCAGAGCCGGATTGCAGTCCCCGGAACTCCCCATCATGACCATGGAGCTGCCGATCTTGAGCTGAGCGTGGGCGACGGTTCCATCGGGCATGGCCATCTTCTCCGTCACCGTCGCATCGAATGCCTTCTCCAGGAAGGCTATCAGCCCGGCGGCATCGGACACGACCAGATACGGCGTCACGGTATTGAATCCTTCAGGTATGGGCTGAACAGCCATCGATTCTCCTCCTGGAGCGAGCGTGATTGACGTCACAGACTATCACGTCTTGAGGCGATCTCAACGGCCCGGGTTTCCCCATCCCGTCGAGGTGGATTCCCTCCTTCGAGAGCGCTAGCATGGGCGCACCGTGATGGACTTGCCGGGCTCCTTCGAGGGCCGCTACTCCCTGGCGCTCGAGAGTCCCGAAGAGGGCCTGATCGGCCTCGGTCACGAAACAGCAAGGAGCTCGAAATGGTTCAGTTCACCGGCGGTTGCCTCTGCGGTCAGATCCGTTACTCCCAGACTGCCTGTCCAGAGTATCCCCACTTCTGCACCTGTCACATGTGCCAGAAATGGACTGGCGCTCCCGTGGTGGCATGGGCAGATTTCCCCCTGGACTCCCTGACCTGGGACGGACCCGGGGGGGAGCCGACGATGTACCCCTCTTCAGAAGAGACCCGGCGTGGCTTCTGTCCCCGGTGTGGCGGTACGCTCTGCGCCCTGGACGAGGGCTCGACGACGATCTGCATGACCGTCGCCACTCTGGACGATCCGGGAGCCGTTGCTCCCACGTCCCACAGCTTCCCGGAGTCTGCGCCGGCCTGGCTGGAGGTCAAGTCCCGGCCGAGCTGAGGACGATTTGATCTGACGCCCTGGAGGGAAAGTCACTTCAGCAGGTCCGTACCGATTCGGGGGCCGTGGCGCTCCGCCAGATAGTCGAGCAGCACCTCCTGCTCCTGCGGGCGGATCCAGGTGGCGCCGTAGAGCTTCCTCATGTCGTCCAGGACCCACTCCCAGGTCCCTCGGTCCAGGCTCTGGGACTGGACCAGGTCCAGGCCGTGGCACGCCCCGCAGTAGTTCTTGTACAGGACGTCGGGCGGCAGGCCCTCGGGGTGCGCGGCGGCGCCCTCCCGGACGCGCGCCTCGGCGCGGCGCGAGTCCTCTTCCGTGAAGGACCGGGAGTTGCCAGCCGCCGTGCTCGACACCGTGTCCCCTGCGGAGGCAGGAGGCGTCTCGCTGCGAGAGAGAGTCGGCAGCGCGGCCAGCAGAGCGAGCAGCGCGACCAGGCATGTGATGCGACGCGTCACGTCGACACCTGAACGGGCAGACGGTGAATCACGTTGCCGAGATAGCCCTTCGGGTTCCAGGGCTGGCGGAAGGGCTGGGCCGATCCCTTGTCGTCGAAGGCCTGCGCCCAGATCTCGTGATAGCCCGGTCCGGCGAAGGTGAGCTTCGCGCTCCACCGATTCCAGGCGTAGGGTCCGGCCGGGGGATGGACGTCAGCGTCGGTCCAGCTGATTCCGAAGTCCACCGTGACCCGGACCCGGGTGACCCGGTCCTCGCCGGCCCAGGCGTGGCCCGCCACCTCCACGGGTCTCCGGACCGGTAGGGCGGCCCGCGCGACCGGGTGCGTGATGAGGGACTTGATGTGCCAGGCCGTGGCGATGGTCATCTCCTCCTCCGGTGGTCGGATGCCGGGAGTGACGGGACGGGCCGGCACGCGGTAGGAGTATCCGGTCATCTTCTGGGAGTCGTGTATCCGGTCCCGGACGGTGACCCGGGAGAGCCACTTCTGGGAGCAACTTCCGATCCATCCGGGTACGACGAGCCGGACCGGGAACCCGTTGAGCGACGACAGGGGTGCCCCGTTCATTTCGTAGGCGACCAGGGTGTGGCGCTCGAGGGCCTTCTCGACGGGAATCCCTCGGGAGAAGGGCTCCGCCTGGCCGAGGGGTGAGTCTTCTCCGTGGTGAGCCGTGTAGACCGCGGTCTCCTTCAGACTCGCCCGCTCCAGCACGTCCGAGAGCCGGGCCCCGGTCCACTGGCTGCAGGCGACGGCGCCACGGCGCCACTGATTCCCCCGGACCGTCGGCTCGAAGAAGGCTCGGCCGTTTCCGCCGCACTCCAACATCAAGGGATGTGTGGCCCGGGGGAACGACTTCAGATCCCCCAGGCTCAGCGCCAGAGGACGATGAACTTCTCCGTCGATGACCAGCTTCCAGCCCTGCACGTCGAGTGCGTCGGCCCGCTCGGGAGTGACGCCGTTATTTCGGACGAAATGCCTCGCTGACGGCGTGACGTCGTCGTCGAGCAGGTGGGGCGGAAACTCCCCCGTGACGGGACGCATGCCGTGAACGAACATGCCGGGCTTGCCCGGGACGGGTGTCTCTGCCGAGCTCTCCTCCGCCCAGGCAACGGGGATCAGGCCCCGGCCGAAGAGGCCCCGGAAGACGGCCTCCGTGCCGGCGCCCATGCCCGCCAGGGCGGCCAGTACTCCTGTGCGGCCGACGAACCCCATCATCTGACGGCGCGAGACCACTCGGTTGAACCGATCCAGCTCGCCCTCCGTGGCTCCGGACTCCAGTAACTGTGCCCTCACCTCGTTCCAGCCCTCGAGCTTCTTCATGGTCCATTCTTTACCACATATCCGGCGCTCCCGTGGTAGGGCATGGGCAGATCTGACGGCCTTCTGGCACTCCCGTCCGGGCGGCGGGAGTGCCAGAATGGCTTGAGTGTTGACACCGGTCGCCTTTATTGATATTGATAATCAATATCATCTTATCGATTCAACGCCGACCTCGAGACATGACTGGCTTCCGCTGGCAACTCAGGTCGCAGAGGAGGAGGTGCCCGAGATGTTGAACTGTTCCCAGGTGGTTGACCGGCGCGTAGTGCCTCATCTGGCGGAGATCACGAATGACTCTCTCCAGGCCCACGCAATGCTCGTTGCACGAGGGGGCCACCCCATGTCGCTGGTGGGCAGCTGCAGTACAGGAGCCCAGGACACCCTGACCGATATGGCCCTGGTCCTGGAGCAGAACTGCTCCCCGGGGTGCATTCCCTTCCTGGTGGATCGCCGGGACGGCCAGACCGACTTCGGATATGCTGCCGCGCCCTGGGTCCTGGAACTGTACCGCTGGGCCGTCGGCAGGGAGTCAGCCCCTCCCAGGCAGCGAAATCGGATCATGGGGTTGCTCCTGGGGTTCGGAGTCGATGCCATCAACCAGTTCGAGGCGACCTGGACAGCCGCCGGAACACCAGAGGAGCCTGCCACGTTCTGAGGACCCGTCCCGCACTCTTTGTGACTCCCGACACAGACGAAAGCTGTTGACCTGAAGCTATTCTCCCGAGGATCTCCATGCCCGGGCAACCGTTTCCATCAAGCGACCGCGACGGCAGGCCACTGCCGAGCCCAGGGGTGAAGGTTGCCCCCGACGCCCCGGGTATGAACCGGACCTGGCTCGCGCCACTCTCGGCTCTCCTGCTCCTCCTCACCCTCCCAGCGGCAAGCCTGCGGGGCGCAGATCCCGACTCGAAGCCTCTCGTCCTGGCTCCGGAGGTCTTTGCTCCCGAGAAGCTCGGACTGGTTCTGACAGCCCCACTGAAGTTTCCCAGATACTATATGGGCTCTCGGAGGAACGACCTGCCATTGAAGCCCCTCCTTCAGCGAGGGGCCCTGCTCTTCCGGACGTCGTCGATCCTGGGCGGGGGAATGAAGGCCCTGGGCATCAGCTGCGAGTACTGCCACCCAGGGGGTTCCACAAACAGCAAACTGAACATCCCCGGCCTGACCTCGAAGCCCGGCTCGGCGGACATCACACATCACTTCTGGAACCCCGATAACGAAGACGGCCAGTTCAGCCCTTCTGACATCCTCTCACTCCGAGGTGTCCGCTACACGTCACCCTATGGCCGGGACGGGCGGGAGGCGAGCCTCCGGGCACACACTCGCATGGCCATCGTCACTCTCGACGGTCCGGAGCCCGACCCGGCCGACGTGGATGCCCTGACGGCATACATCCGAAGCTTCGAGTTCCTGCCCAATCCCTATCTCGATCGGTTCGGAGGCCTCACGGCGAAGGCATCCTCCGCCGCGCTCCGAGGTGAGGAGATCTTCCGAAAGCCCATGTTGGGCATGGGCGGCTATTCCTGCGCGACCTGCCACCCGCCTCTCTCACACTTCACCGACAACCGGCATCACGATGTCTACTCAGGGAGGATGCTCGACACGCCCACGCTCCTGGGCGCCTTGAACACCGGTCCCTACTACCACGATGGCCGGTTCGAGAGCCTCGGCCAGGTGGTCCTGGCCTACGACGCCGTTTTCCATCTGGGACTGACGGACCAGGAACGAGGTGACTTGACCGAGTACCTCGAGGCCGTCGGATACGAAGAAGATCCCTTCGGTTCTCCAGCAGGCGAAGACTGAGACCGGTCTGAACTCCGCCCGATGGCCGCGGCTGAACAGGGCGAGTCGGCCAGCAGGCCAGGTAGGGGAGAACTGGGGGGGGCTCGGGAGAGGCCGTGGAGAGGCCACAGGAGCGAAGGATCTTCCTGACGAGCGGGTCAGCGACGGGACCGTCCCTGGGGAAAACGAGGGTCTTGCCCAGCTTTCCCGAGAGCTCCTCACACCGCGTTCGCTCCCGTTCTGCGTGCTGCCTCGATAGCGATGGCGGCGAAGGGATGCACAAGTTGAACTTCCGGTACTCCGCCCAGCCCAGACTGTCGTAGGCGGAAGCGAAGTCCGGGGCCAGGGTGATCGCCTGGGTCAGCAGCTTCTCGCCCCGGGGCACATCGAGGGAGCGGTCCACGAGCAGGAATCCCAGGTTGTTGAGAGCCCGAACTTCCTTCGGATCCAGCCTGAGAGTCGTCTCGTAACCGGCGATTGCCGGCTGGACCCGGCCGCGCCTCTCCAGGGCGAATGCCCTCTGGAAGTGGGCCTCCACCCGGCTGGGATACTGGGCCAGGATCTGGTCGTAGATCTGGATGGCCCGGCTGTACTTGCCCGCCGTGAGGGCCGACATGGCCCGGGTCATGGCCGGGTCCACCCGCTGTGCCGCCGATGCACGGACCGGACAGGACCCGAAAGTGAGGCAAACCAGAAGGATCCAGACCAGGACAGCGGATCTGCCGTTGCCGTCAGTACTGATTGTCACGCTTTCGCCTCGCCGTCGGGGAGGGGGATACCGAACAGCCTGCAGGCGTTCGACGTGGTGGCCTTTCCTATGGCCTCCGGCTCCAGTCCCTTGATCTGGCCGATTTTCTCTGCCACCAGCTTCACGTGGAACGGCGCGTTGCGCTTGCCACGGAAGGGAACGGGCGTCAGGTACGGGCTGTCGGTCTCGATGAGCATCTGATCCAGGGGCAGCTTGCCGAGCCGGTGGACTTCATGGCGAAGCTGGCCGCCCTTGTCCCGCGCCCCAGGCGCAACACGCTGCGCTTCCACGGGGTCTATGCTCCCAACGCGAGACTGCGCTCCCAGGTCGTCGACCAGATGGCCGCGCCCGAAAGACAGCCCTGCTCGTGCGGCCCGGACGTGCCGAGCCCCCCTCTCGATGCCCCGCCCAGCACCCCGCCAAGTTGCCGGTCCCCGGGTGGTCTGCTTCTCGGGCCACGTGATCGATCATCGGGACCGAAAGTTGCCCCGGTTTCCCCCGGGTCCCTCCAGGAGGTTTCCGAGGCGGTTGCCCAGGCCCGCCAGCTCCGTGGCGGCCTGCTTCGTGTTCTCCACGGCGCCGACGGTCATGGGGTTCTGGCGGTGACTGCCGAGGCGTCCGTAAACGGCGCTGGGTCGGCACCTGTGGAGCGTCTACGTCGAGCGACCGGCGGAGGGCTACTGTGCAACACCGCCGGACGTCGTCCTTGCCCCAAGCTGGGGGTGAGCGATCGGGCCGGCCTCCTCGGCGATCCCGGGTATCGTCTGGACATGGTCATGGGGGCAGATGGCGGAGAGTCCGGTCTAGCACCAATACCCCTAAGATAAGACGAATTTTGTTGTAGTGGGGCTCGGCCCCACACCCCGTTGGGGGAGCCAGCTCCCACAATCCCCAAACTGGACTGGTGGTACTGAGAGTGCTGCTGAACACTTGAATGACATACGTATGCTTGACC
>JAJFLN010000510.1 GCA_021772705.1 Candidatus Cloacimonadota bacterium
ATGTCCTGAGCCACGTCGAAGGGGGGATATCTGAAGCGGGCCGCCAGCCTCGTGGGCCCCGGCCCGTTGGCCGGGAACCTCAGTACTGCCCAGGCGTGGCCCTTGAGAGTGTTTTCCCAGAACCTAGTTGTTGGCACCACCGGACTCGATCCACTGCCGGATCAGCACGTAGTCCGGATCGCTTGCAGAGCCTAGCTTGTTGCCTGCGCCGTGGCCGTCAAGACCGATACCCTTTCTCAGCAATCGGCTGCTATCCGGAGTACCCGTGTCCAGGGCGTCCGTGGCGGCACGCAGGTTGGTGTAGGCCGTGTCTTCATTGGACGCGGCGAACTTCTTGACGAAGCCTCCGTCAGCGTGACAGCTGACGCACCTGTTGGTGAGGATCGGATGAGCGTCGGCTGCCCAGGTCGGAGGATTCACGGTCAGGTCGCCACCAGACGTTCCGGTCCCTCCCTGGGTGATGACCTGGATCTTGAAGGCGCCGAATGCCGCTCCCTTCGGCAAGGTAGCCGAGATCTGATTGGTGGTGTCGACTGTAAAGGCAAGGGGCGTCCCATTCGACAGCTTGACCGCAGTGACGCCGGAGAAGTTGCTGCCCGTGATGGTGATTGCAGCCGCCGTTACGCTCTTGGTCGCCGTGGGATTGAAGCTGTTCACGGCGGGGGTCGCCAGAGCGCCGTCATTGATCCCACCGGCCTTGATCCACTCCAGAAGCGTCCTGTAGCGGGAGTCGTCCTCACTCCCGAACTTGTTTCCGCCGCCGTGTCCACCGAGGGCGATGGCCTTCTGGAGCAACCGGCTGTTCTCGGGCTGACTCAAATCGAGGGCATCAACGGAAGCTCTCAGGGTTGTGTAAGCCGTGTTTGCATTGGTGACGGCAAACAACTTGACGAACCCGCCGTCGGAGTGGCAGCTAGCGCAGTTGGACTTGAGGATCGGATGAACATCAACTGTCCAGGTTGGAGGGTTGACCGTCAACTTCTGCGTGCTGGTACTGTTCGTCCCTCCCGGGGTCGTGACTCGGACGTCGAAAACACCTGGAGCCGTACCGGCCGATAGGGTTGCCTTCACCGTCGTCGCGTTCACGACCTGGACCGGCGCCAGGGCCGTACCATTGGACAGCGCCGCAGCCGTGGCCCCCGTCAGCTTAGTTCCGGTGATGGTGATCTCCACGTTGGCGCTGTTCTTCACTGCCGTGGGGTCGATGGCGGTGACCGTCGGCAGGGGTGCCAGGATCTTCAGCTTCTTGGCGCTCGTGGTGTTCGTGCCTCCCGGCGTCGTGACTCGGATGTTGTACAGCCCAGGAGTGATGCCCGCCGGGACCCGAGCCTTCAGGAGATTCCTGCTGAGCTCCTCAACGTTTGTCAGCTCCGTGCTGGCCGGATCGTCCAGAGCGATCTTCGTCGCTCCCGTCAGATTGGAGCCGTTGATGAGTATGGCGAAGGAAGTATCGTTCTGCAGCTCTGCGATGCTGGGGCCGTCGACGAAGGGCGCGCCGGCAGCGATGGTGAAGAACACATTGTCGCTGGTGGTCTGGTAGCTCGCGCCACCTACAATAGTCGACACTCGGATCGCATGCCTGCCGGGTACGCAGAACGCCGGGAGTGTCCCGACGATGGTGGTGGAGGTGATGATCGTCCCCGGCGTGCCTGTCTCGAAGATGAAGCAGAACGCACCGCCGATCGGGAGGACGACCTGAGAGGCTCCGAGGAAGTTCTTACCCGTGATCGTCACCGTCGTCGGCTGGTCGCTCGGGGCCGAGTCCGGTGTGATCGAGAGGATTACGGGAGCCCCCTGGACGATGGACAGCTTCTGGTCGCTCTGGAGGTTTCTACCAGAGGGAGTGAAGACCCTCACGTCGTGGGTTCCGATGGCGACGTCAGCCGGTACGGTGGCGGTGATCTGGTTGGGCGCGACCTGTAAGCCCGTCAATGCCGTCCCGGCAGGATCGCCGAGACGTACGGCTGTGGCTCCCACGAAGTCGGTGCCCGTGATCGTCACCACTGTCGCTTGATCGTTCCTCACCTCGGCTGGCGTGACGGTTGCCACCTTGGGAGCTGGATTTGCAGGCTGCACAACGGTGAAAGTGCCCCGAGGGACAGCGGTGCCTCCCGGTCCAGTGGCCACGAGCCCATAGGTGCCTGCCGCGACACCGGCAGGAACGACGGCCGTCATGGACTGAGGCGAAACGATGGCCAGTCCGGTCAGGGGAGTCCTGGCTGAATCTGTCAGCCGCACGGTGCTGACGCCAGTGAAGCTCCTCCCGTCGATAGTAACAGGGGTCCCCTGTGTGTTGGGGCCCGAGTTGGGCGTGACAGTCTGGATCGTGGGGCGAGGGAAGACCACATCGAGTGCGACCGTGGAAAGAGGTCCCGTGCCTCCGCCCGTAGTGACGACCTTCGCGCGATACCGGCCCAGAGGGGTACTCTGATCTCCGGCAAGCACTATTCGAATCTCAGTCTCCGAGATCGGTACGAAGGATGGGTTGAGCGTGGCGGGCCCGACGAGCTCGACGCCCTGCACGGAGACGAAACCCGTACCTCGAATCGTGATCAAAGACTCCACGTCGTCTGTGACGGTCGTCGGCTGAATCTCCGTTACCGATGCAGCTCCGACTGGGGCAGCCACTGTGAATGAGGGGCTCCCATCGGCCGGGCTGACTCCGATATCGTTCTTCACGAGTACGCGATAGAAACCGGCGGAGACGCCTGCCGGGACCACAGCCGTCAATCGTCTGTCGGAGACAAGGGTCAAATCAGTCAGAATCGTACTGGCTGGATCGCTGAGCCGGACATCGAAAGCTGCGGACAGGTTGACGCCCGTAAGGGTGACGGTCGTGATCTTGTCGTTGGAGCCGCCGAGGGGAGCGATTGCCTTGAGGA
>JAJFLN010000052.1 GCA_021772705.1 Candidatus Cloacimonadota bacterium
GGACGACTGAATGGCCGAGTTTTCCCGATCCGTTCGTCCTGAGCCTGTCGAAGGATGAATGGAGCGGGCGGCCATATCGTCTGAGCCTGTCGAAGGATGAATGGAGCGGGCGGCCATATCGTCTGAGCTTGTCGAGGGGCCGCCCCCCTCGACAAGCTCAGGATAGGCTTCGACAGGCTCAGGGCAAGCGGCTCACAAACCTGGCATCTGATCTAAACGAACCATGAAGGGATGACAGCTGCACCCAGCGGGCCCGGGACTCTTCACTTTCCTGCTGAAATGTCTGATAATTTGCGAAATCGTGAAGCAAAACGGTTGTTGGACTCGTAGTAGGGCCAGGAGGGGGTAAACCAGCCTCCTTTTGAGATATGGTCGTTTTCGCTTCAATCCTTCAATCACACGCCAACTGAGATCGCAGGAACCCCTCACCCGTGACAGGCATGACAGTCCCTCTCCGAAGAATCACAGCTCTGTTGACGCTGTTCTTCTTCTGTTTCGCTGTTCTCTCTCCGCCCCTGCTGGCTGCCCAGAGTGGAAGCAGCGGCCCTGTCAATGATGCCGGCGCCGCCAGCAAGGCTACGGCAAGTGACGAGCCGTCCTCCGTAGGCGGTAAGGCACTCAAGTGGATCAAGGAGTATCCGAGCCGCTACATCCGGCGCATCCGGTTCAATGAGGACAAGCTGGCCAGCCCTGAAGAGCTGGAGAAGCGGTGGGGGAAGGTTAGCGCCAAGACCTTCGACGGCAACGAGTCTGTCCGGGAAGCGGAGAGCAGCATCCTTCGTCCCGTCAAGCAGGTCGGACTCAACGTCATGGACGAGCAGATCAAGACCGTCCGCCAGTTCCTCGCGTTTCAGTCGGCCCAATTCCTTTACAAGTACGGCACGCCGGCATTCAAGGAGACCTGGTCCAAGGCCGGTAAGGTGGTCGCCGCGATCGGTAAGACCAAGGCCGGCCCCGTCAGCAAGAGCCTCATGGCGGGTCCCTTTGGACAGGGCCTTCGCAAGGTCCTCTCGTCGGGAAACCTGAAGTCTTTTGCCGCCCAGGAAGGCAATTTTGCCATGATGGCGGTCATCTCGGTCCTCATCTCCTCCGGCATCTATGACGGCATGCAGGTCGACGAGTTCAAGGACCATGCCATCGCCATCGGCGCCTTCGCGGCCCAGCACTCCTACGGGAGGGCCATTCCGGGAGCCATCATCAACAGCTTCCTCAGCCGCCACATGTACACGGCCTTCCAGAACAGCTTCGACCGTCTTTATGGACAGGCCCTGGCCTCGAGGTCGACTTGGTCCGTCGCCCTCTCGAAGGCGAACGTGACCTCCGAGGCCTTCGGCGCCAAGATGTTGGCAACGAATCGGAAGGGAATCTCCGCCGCCGCCGCAGGCAAGTCCGGTGACTTCGGCAAGAAGCTCGGCCTCGTCGGAGTCGGTGAGGGAGCCAAGTTCAGCGTCAAGACTCTCATGCAGAGAGCCTTCGTCGGCGGCAGCTTTGCCCTGGTCGGTGACTTCGTGGTGGAAGGCGCCACGGCCATCATCCAGGGTCACCCGGACAAGCTCTACCTGGGCGGTGACAGGAACAAGTACTACGCCAGGCCCGACACCAACACCTATCGGTTCCAGAGAACCGGCAATCCAATCAAGGACTGGATACGGGAGCGCTCCAGGATTCTGGAGTCCCTCTGGGATAACCGGCTGAAGTGGCCGCTGCAGTCCATCATTCGTCCCGTGTCCACCTTCGTCGGAGGCTACATCGGTAGCGTGGCGGCCGGAGCCCTCTTCGCCGGAGGCGCCGGGGCGCTCCTGGGCGGCACACTCATCTCGGCCGCCCTGGCCGGAATCGGCATGTTCTTCGGCAGCTGGATCGGGTCCAAGCTCGACCGCAGCGCCCTCATGATGAAGTTCCGCCGAGGCAACTACGAGCGGACCATCAAGAAGGAGATCCGGGAGATGCTGGCCTACGAACACGGCACCATCACCGATGAGGAAGCGGACCGTCTCGCCAAGCTCCGGGCGCTGGACTTCGAGAAGTGCGAGAAGATTGGACAGACTCCCAACCGGATGTTCATCGTCGACAAGCTGGAGAACGTGCTGGTCTTCAAGGACGGGGACTACATCAAGTTCAGTATCCCGGACAAGAACGGCAAGAGGGTCACCAAGATCGGCCACACCAAGTACGACATCATCGATCTCGAAGGGCGGCGAGGTATCTTCGACATCGAACAGGCCAAGATCGTCGATGTAGGCAAGGTCGCCGAGAACAGCGGCCGGTCCATCATCTTCGTCAATGGCGGCCGGGCCACCGTAGATCAGGGCATCCTCACCAACAGCAAGACCTCCCCCCTCCACATCTTCCCCAACGGAGTGATCCTGGAGTGGCGAGAGTACCGGGACGGCAAGTCCACCGCCGGAGACGACGCAAAGAGGCACGAGGCGCCGGAGGGCCGGAAGGACGACCAGACCGGCGAGTGGATCGCCAGGGGCCATGCTGCCACGGAGGATCTCTTCTTCAGGGACACGGGCGAACGGTTCACCTTCGAGAACGGCCAGTTCAGCAAGGTAACGGCAAACCCGAATTCGGCAGCCCCCCAACCAAAGAGATCTGTCAACGGCTTCGATCCTCTGAAGGCCTACCGGAAGGTCCTGGACGAATCCCCCGATGAAGAGAACCTGAAGCTCGGCATCATTCGCCAGGCCCAGCTGTCGGCTGACCGGGCCCGGGCCAGTCTGGAGATGCGACTGGTGAAGCTCGGAAGCGCTGAGGACGTGGAGGCTTTCATCCGGTCCGTCCGGCTCCAGGAATCGGACCCAAAGCTCACGGCCCAGCTGCGCGAGACTGCCCGGGAAGACGTGGAGCGAGCCCAGATGTTCCTGAGGGGAAGGGTCGATTCCTTTGTCTCACGTCTGGGACGCACTCTGGGTCAGTCCCTGCAGGATGCCAGCGAGGATCAGCTGAAACAGTCCTTCGTCCTGGCCACCGAGACCCCGGCCGCATCAGGGCTCCAGGACACCGGCGAGCCCTACGTCACGGTCCTGAGAACCATGGAGAAGTCCCCCTTCTGGGGTCTCCTGGGCCTGACGGCAACGCCGGACATCCTGGGTCAGGCCGTCTTCGATCCAGAGTTCATGAAGCCCGTGAAGGAGTGAAGTTCCTTCCCGTCTTACCGCAATGTTTGTTGTAGTGGGGCTCCGCCCCACACCCCGTTGGGGGAGCCAGATC
Source organism: Candidatus Cloacimonadota bacterium (assembly GCA_021772705.1). GTDB lineage: Bacteria > Muiribacteriota > UBA6191 > JACPRK01 > JACPRK01 > OFTM100. The sequence goes on from JAJFLN010000052.1 coordinate 3,217, forward strand.
CCCCAAACCCCCAATTGGACTGGTGGGACTGAGAGTGCTGAGGAACACTTGAATGACACACGAGAGCTTGACCTGTTCATCGGGGTCCAGGGGCCAATGGCCCTTGGCGGG
>JAJFLN010000511.1 GCA_021772705.1 Candidatus Cloacimonadota bacterium
CTCCTAACCACCGATGATTAGGCGAGGCCGCGACAGATCTCACGCTCAGTGCCGACTTCGCCGCCAAGCACGGCATGACAGCAACAGCGCGCAATCGCCCCTGGGTTAGGCGAATTACCCTCCGTGGAAATCCAGGCTAGCGAAGGCCGTTGCTGCTCGGTCGATGGGCGGTAAGCGAGAGCCGAGACACTCGCACAGAGCATTGGTCAAGCAATTGCGAACATTGCCCAGGAACCCAGCGGCCAAACAGCTTATGCGGTTGTCAGGTAAGAGTATCAAGGCAATCATTGATGGCGTCCTGCCACTGGCATCACAGGTGGAAGATCTGTCTCCGGACCTGGCTCAGGGGAGACCGAATCCAGAGTATCCATGGAAGACTCCGACCGATGAGATTCAGTGCCCCGCCAAGTATGCGTTTTCGCTTGTGGCCGAGTTGGAATCAGAGAAGGGCAGGAAACTGCTCTGGATTCTTGACTTAATGAGGGACCACTTCTTGCAGCTTTTCGGCGGCTCAAGCACATTAGGTGACTAGGTGACGATGAAGGAGCATGAATGTGAAGAGGAAAGTTGGCGAGTTGATCTTTTGGTGGGAAGGTAGTGGATTCGGGGCGATTTCCGAGGAAAGCGGCGTAGAGTTGGGTAGTTCGACGGCGTCAGTCTGTGTTGGAAAAGTGGAGGAGGTAGACGAGGAGAACGAGAGGTACTGGGTCGTTGAAGAGGAAAGTGGACGGCGTGTGGAGATGGATGACGTCTCAGGCCACTCGTCCGAAGCTGAGGCCAGAGACGCCGCATCGGTGTTCTGGGGGAAGTTTCCGAAGAAGTGACCGACAGTCCGCCGTTGATGATCTGGGCTGGTGTGGTACTGACAGGAACTCCGGCGCCAATGAAAGGTGCGCGTCTTCATTGGGCATGACGTCGGGTTCCGGGTGGCCATGATAGGCGGAAGAGTAGGGTGCGACCGTCGCGCTGAAGGCGCAGGGTGTTGATGCGCTCGCAAGCCTGCTCGAGTTCGGCCATGAGTTTGAGGTTGCGCCGGTTGGCGGTCAGCTCGATGAGTTCGTAGTTCGGGGTACGGACGCGGAAACCCGGCAGGGCGACGATCTCACGGATGAAGGTGTTGAGCTCGATGACGAGGCCGTTGAAGAAGCGATGGAGGAGCACCTGGATCATCAGCGCGCAGTTAAGCTTGAAGACGCTGAGGATCTGATCCAGCTCCACGTCGGTTTGGTAGATCTCCTTGCGGGATTCAAGCAACTCCTGGCGGGTGATCTTCTGTTCGACACGGGAGGCCAACTCGTTGGTCTTTGCCTGGGCAGTGGCCCGCAGATGCTGCGTTCGCTCGAGTTTGAGCGTTTCGTGCTCGAGATCGTGGAGGGCCTGAGCTTCGGCCTCGCAAGCTCGTCGATAGGGGGCGGTATGCTTTCGCGCCTGCTTGGTGAGCACCTTCTGTTGGTGGCGGGCCGACTCGACGCGCCGGGAAGCGGCTCGCTGTGAGACTTCGTTCTGGTGCTCGGCGAGAACGGTCTGCTTCTGCTCGCCCCGTGCCACTTCCAGACGAGCCTGTATGCGGGGGATCTGAGCTTCGAGCTTCGTGAGTTCATCGACCACTGTCACGTTGGTCACGCGTCGCTTGCCGTAGCCGTGGATGGACTCGAAGCCCAAGGCTTGCTTCAGATCACGAAAGACGTGTTCCTGGGCGGGCCAGCGATGAAAGTAGGTGTCCATGGCCTCGAGATCGGGGAACTCCTCCGGTGGCGCGTTGGTTGCATAGGCCGAGAAGGTCCCCTTCGTGCGTCGTTGCAGCAGCAAGACCCGGACGCGATAGGGGGGCGCCTTCTTGTCCCTGGAATCCGTCAGCTCGAGGTGGCCGCTCCCCAGCCAGTCGCCATCGCGGTACTCCACGAAGTGCTTCAGGTCCTTGATGTCCTCGGGGCTCTTCACCTGGGCGTGCGACAGGGGCGTGATGAAGTAGCGGCCGATCTCTCCGGTTTCGGGGTTGATGTCCTCGTCGAACTGCTTGAAGAGCTTCACCGAGTTGCCTTCTCCGTCCAGCACCGTCAGTCGTCCGAGCATCCCTACTCCGATGGCGGCTTCCAGCTGGTGGAGCAACGGCAGCACGTTCTTGTTCAAGCCCTCGTGACCCGTGTAGGTCTTCATGAACAGCGGGACGCCAGCGCCCGTGTGGATGAGGACTTCTTCCAGGCACGGCATCACTCGACCCACGGTCGACACGCGGCCACTCTTGTGGAAGTGCTCAGTCCAGTACGGCTTGGTCGTCGCGTCGACATACATCACCACAGCAGAGGTGTCCTCTCCCAGCGACGGCGATAGCTCGCGGTACCAAAGCTCTGCATACCGCTCCAGCAGTGGTCCGCTCATCTCGGCCCACTTCAGCTCCCGTGCAAACTTGGCCAGCGTCTCGGGCATGTAGTCGTGAATCCCCAAGCTCTTCAACCACTCCCCACGGGGATCGGTGACCCCGTCAAAACGCCCGCTCTCCGACACCACCGGCAACACCGTCAACGCCAGGACCTTGTTCTCCAGAATCCTCAGCGGGCTCGTGGCGATCGACAACCGCGTCAGGTCCTTCTCTGTGCGCTTCTCTTCGACGCTGCGGAATACAGCACCCACTTCGGGATCGCTTCGAGGACGCGGGGCGTTGTACTCGGGGAGAAACTGCCCCCGAGCATTTCGTCCTCTGCGGTCTACCGGTTGGGGCTCATTGGCCTCTGCGATCTCAGTGGCCTGTCGTGAGATCACCTCGGCCATCTCCGAGCCGCATCCCGTCAAGTCGCTCGCCACCCGCACCAAGGCCAGCCCAGCTCCTCCCAGGGACTCCCGTTGGCCTGCGGCCAGTTCGGCTTCTCTCGGCGTCAGCTCGACTGTGGGCTTCGATGCCGGCACTGGCGTCGAGCCAAAGCGCCTCACCGGACGCGCCACACCAGCTTGCTGCAACAGTTCCTGAACAGTGCGCACCGCAAGCTTCACTCCGAAGCGAGCCTTCACGCCTTGCTGGATCTGACGGGTCGAGTCCTCTGGGCGAGCCTCACCCAGGCCGGCGACGAAGCCCCGGATCTCTGGGGTCACCCGCGAGGGGGGCGGTCCACGACGGTCCAGCAAGCCGACGACCCCCTCCTCTCTCCAGCGCTTCAGACGTCGATTCCGGCTCGCGTGGGACATCTGCAGACCCACTCGCTTCTGCGCTTCTTCCCACTCCAGTCCCTCGCGATCGTGCAACTCGACCATACGGGCCAGCTTCGCCGCTTCCTCTTCGGCGCGTCGGCGAGCGGCCGCTTGCTCTGCTGTTCCTGCTTCCGGCGTAGACTTGCTCTTCATGTTCGGAGTGTAGCGCCGCTCTGCTCCCAGCGCACGACACCTCCACGCCCGAGGAACCCATGA
>JAJFLN010000512.1 GCA_021772705.1 Candidatus Cloacimonadota bacterium
GAAAACTCGGCCATTCAGTCGTCCTGGATGCGGGCATCCATAGTGGGGCGAACGGATCCGGAATAGGCCAGGGGACCCCCTACGGGACATGCACCCCCACCAGCTCCGACTGCTTGACCACAGAGGGGATCCAGACGATAATGACTCTAATGGATTCAAGAATACACATGCGGCGATCGCGTGGAGGCCCGCTAAGGAAACTGGCGACGCTCACCGCATTGTTCATGGCGTTGCAAGCCCTCGTTATCCCCTTGCTGCCCTGTGAAGATTCTGGCGTGCCCTTCGAATCCGTCAGTCTCTGCTTTCATCAAGGCGGCCAGGACGTGACCTCTTGGGCTGATAGTAATCACGATCGACCAGGCCACGATGGCAGCACAGCTCCCGACTCTGAACAGCATTGCTACTGTGGCTGCCACTCGCCTGTGATTCGGTCCACCAAAGCCGGGCCACCTGCCATCCTGGGCACAGCCTCTCTGGATTCTCCTCAGCCATTGGACGCCCCTGCCGGCAGTCCATGGAGAATATTCCGGCCCCCCAGAGCTGTCTGATTCCTCCCCCTGGGAGTTGAGCCAGCGAGAGAACCGACCTGACTTTCAGGTCCTCTTCTCCTTCGTTGTATTCATCCCGGAAGCAGGGAGCTGCTCCCACCAGGACCTCTAACGGGTCCGGTGTGTCCTGATCCTCTCCGATTTCGCTTGGCTGTAGCGACTCCCGCGGAATCCTGCGAGATCAATGGGCTCGAGAGAGTCAGTCATCACCAAACCGTCCGCCTGAGGATCGTTTCGATCTGCCACGGCGAGAGGAGATATCCGTTGCATCATTCCAGTCACAATCGCGCCAGGGCCTCATGCCCACTGCTTCTGTTCATTACACTCGCCGCCATTCAACCGCTTCAAGCTGAGCTTCCCCGAGAGGCTACTCGGGAGCGTGGCCATAAGACAGAGTCCCGCCTCTACGGATATCCGGCCTCTTCGAGATCAACCAAGCCTTCCAGATCAATTCCGCGCGATGTGCCTGTCTGGCGACCTGGTCATGCGTCTGAGAAGCGATCCAACCCCGTACTCACCCTCTCCGAGGCTGTCGCGAAAGTCCTCGATAGTAACCCTCGGCTGGCGGCAACTACATGGGAGCTCTCTGCAGCAGAAGGCCGCCAGCTTCAGGCCAGGTTACGCCCCAACCCCTCACTTTCCCTGGAAGTTGAGAACGTGGGAGGCCGTCTTGGAACCTTCGGGGCCTCCGAGTCGACCCTCGCCTTCGAGCTGCCCTTCGAACGCGGCGGTAAGTGGTCCTCCCGAATTCGGCTGGCCGGCGCGGAGCGAGAAGTTGCCGGTTGGGATGTTCGGGTTGTCCGTGCCGACCTCATTGCCGAGACCCGGCGCCGGTTTGTTCGGGTCCTCGCCGCACAGGAACTCCTGAGCATCTTGGAGGAAACAGTGGCCATCGCTTCTCGAGGCGCAGCGACCGTCAAGGACATGGTTGAGGCCGGTTCCGCCTCGCCGGTGGAGACCCTCCGGGCCGAGACCGTGCTCGTCACGGCCAAGATCGAGCGGGACCAGGTCCGGCAAAGATTGAAGGGAGCCCGGCTTCGTCTCGCCGCCCTCTGGGGTGACGATGCCCTCGCGGCTCGGAGGCTCAAAGGTCCTTTCGGAAAGTGGGACAAAGCCCCGTCCTTTCAGACCTTGAAGGCTGCCATCGAGCAGAACCCGGAACTGGCGCGAATGAAGACGGAAGAAGACCGCCGGCGAGCCGACGTGGCTCTCCAGGAGGCCATGGGCCGGCCAGATCCCTCCGGTATCGCTGGCGTTCGGCGGCTGGAAGGAGACGATGCAACGACATTTCTGGTCGGTGTTTCGCTGCCCTTGGCGAGCCGCAATCGTAACCAGGGCAGTATAGCTGAGGCGAAGGTGCGTCTTCGGCAGCTTACCGACGAAACAGCGGCCATCCGCACACAGCTACTCGCCGACCTGGCTGCTTCCCAGGCAGCACTTGAAGCCGCCGAGCAGGCTCTCTCCCGGTTGACCAGCCGGGTCCTTCCGGCCGCGCGACAGGTCCTCGAAGCCATCGAATCCGGATATCGGGGTGGGAAGTTCACCTACCTGGATCTCCTCGATGCCCAGAAGCGCCTGGCCGATGCTCGTTCCCGGCGGATCAACTTCCTGGCCAGCTATCACCAGAGCCTCACCGACGTAGGACGTCTCCTCGGAGAGCCACTGTTCAAGAGCGGTATCACCACAGAAATCCATGAAGGAGCATCAAGATGACAACATCTGACCGACGCACCACTGTCTGGCCGCCTGATACGAACCTCACTCGAGCTGTCGCGATCCTGATCTCATCGCTCTTCGTCATCTCGTTGACGCCCATTTTGTCCGCCTCGGCCTCCGAGACAGCCACGAGCCCTCGAGACAAGGGCGACACCACCGAGCACCAAGAAGAACCGGGAGTGCATGGCCACGCTCAGACCGACTTCCACAAGAAGCACGACGCCCTCGGGGGCGTTGGCAAGAAGCATCAGGAGCATCGGAAAGCAAGTTCGGACCACGACGACCACGAGGAAGACAGCGGCGATCACCGGGACCACGACGAGGACAACCAGGGTCACGACGACCACGACGAGGAACGCCGGATACAGCTGAAGCCGCGTGCCATCCAGCAGGCTGGCATTATCACCACCCCCTGCGGTCCAGGAATCGTCCGTCGAATACTCGTATTGCCCGGTGAGGTCACTCTGAACGCCGACCAGGTCACCCACGTCGTACCCAGGATCGGGGGCATCGTCTCCGCCGTGGATAAAAGCCTGGGCGACATGGTCAAGACCGGCGACATCTTGGCGACAATCGAAAGCCGGGAGCTCGCTGATGCCAAGTCGGCCTTTCTGGAGGCCCAGTCACGGCTCGACCTGGCCCGTTCGAACTTTGAGCGGGAGGAGAGTCTCTGGAAGCGAAAGATCTCTGCCGAGAAGGACTACTTCGAGGCTCGCCAATCCATCGCTGAAGCCCGGATCACGCTTCGCACAACACAGGAAAAGCTGTTGGCCCTCGGTCTCGATGAGCGGCAGGTCAAGGCCTTGAACCGCCAGGCACCCCACGAGCTCACACGGCTTCCTATCGTGGCTCCCTTCGATGGCACGATCATCGAGAAGCACATCGCCCTCGGCGAAGTCATCGACTCCAGTTCCGATATTTTTGTTATCGCCAACTTGTCCACTGTCTGGATCGAGATCACGATCTATGCGAGAGACCTCGGCCAGGTGGCCAAGGGCCAAACTGTCCGTTTGTCCGCCGAAGGCGTGCCCGGCGAGGCAACAGGCGCGATCGATCTCATCGCACCCGTCATCGACGAAAAGACCCGTACCGGACGAGCCCGGGTGACCCTGGCCAATCCTGACGGACTCTGGAGGCCTGGCCTCTTCCTCACGGCTCGAATCGAGCTTGGCGGCGAGACGGCTGCCGTGACCGTGCCCAGAGGTGCCGTTCAACGTCACGAGGGAAAGACTGTCGTGTTCGTCAACAAGGGCGGAGGCCAGTTCGAGGTCCGTTCAGTCACCTTGGGGCAATTCGACAGCCAGCGATACCAGGTCACCAGTGGACTGATTGCCGGCGAGCGTGTCGTCACCGCCCAGTCCTTCACTCTGCTTGCGGAGCTGGGCAAGTCCTCCGCCGGCCACGACCACTGAGGAGAAGAACATGCTCAAAGGAATCATCCACTTCTCCATCCGTCAGAGATGGCTCGTGTTGCTGGCGACGATCGCCATGGCAGGCCTGGGAATCTACAACTTCGGCCAGCTCCCCATCGATGCCGTTCCGGACATCACCAACGTCCAGGTCCAGGTGAACACCGCGGTACAGGGCCTGTCTCCTGTGGAGATCGAACAGCAGATCACCTTCCCTATCGAGATCGCCATGGCTGGTCTTCCCGACTTGCTCAATATCCGCTCCATCTCCCGGTACGGACTGTCTCAAGTCACGGTCATCTTCGAGGAAGGGACCAACATCTACTGGGCCCGGCAACTCGTCGGTGAGCGACTGACCGTAGCCAAGGAGAGTCTGCCGGAGGGTGTGGCCGAGCCCGAAATGGGACCAATCTCTACCGGTCTGGGAGAGATCTTCATGTGGGCCATCGAAGCAGCACCGGAGGCCAGAAGAGCCGACGGGCAACCCTACGATTCGATGGATCTCCGGACAATCCAGGACTGGGTTATCCGGCCCCGCCTCAGGATGGTCGAGGGCGTCAACGAGGTCAACTCCATCGGGGGCTACGAACGACAGTTCCACGTGACCCCGGAGCCGATGAAGCTCGTTTCACTGGGGCTCTCCTTCAGCGATGTCATGGAAGCCCTCGCTGCCAACAACGGCAACGCTGGAGGCGGGTACATCGAGCACTTCGGTTCTCAGTATCTCATCCGGACTACAGGTCGCCTGAAGAACCAGGATGACATACGAAATGTGGTCGTCGGCACACGTCATGGCGTCCCTGTCCGCATCGCCGACGTCGCCCGGGTCGGACTCGGCAAGGAACTCCGGACCGGAGCCGCCACATCCAATGGCAAGGAGGCCGTCGTGGGCACGGCAATCATGCTCCTCGGAGCCAACAGCCGTGTCGTTTCCCAGTCCGTCGGCGCAGCTCTCGAGGACATCGGAAAGAGTCTCCCCGATGGAGTCACGACGACAACCCTCTACGACCGGACCTACCTCGTCGACGCAACGCTGAAAACAGTGCGAACCAACCTGACTGAAGGCGCCTTGCTCGTCGTTGCCGTCCTCTTCCTCCTGCTCGGAAATCTCCGGGCTGCCTTCATCGTCGCCATGGCGATCCCGCTCTCCATGTTGTTCGCCGTGACGGGTATGGTTCGACAAGGAATCAGTGGAAACCTGATGAGCATGGGCGCCATCGACTTCGGAATCATCGTCGACGGCGCCGTGGTGATGGTGGAGAACATCATCCGCAGATTCTCCCACCGGCAGGAGTCCCTGGGACGAACCCTTTCCCTCACCGAGCGTCTCGACGAGGCCTACAGGTCCGCCGCCGAAGTCGGCCGTCCCACATTCTTCGGGGTCCTGATCATCATGATCGTCTACCTCCCCGTACTGACCCTCACGGGAGTCGAGGGCAAAATGTTCCGCCCCATGGCAGGCGTCGTCTTGCTCGCTCTCACAGGAGCGCTCCTGCTCACATTCACATTCGTCCCGGCGGCCGTCAGCCTCTTCCTCTCCGGTTCCGTATCGGAGAAGGAGAACCCGCTCATGAAGATCGCCAGGCGCATCTACGAACCGCTCCTGAGGATGGCCGTCCGGCTGCGGTACGCCGTCGTCATTTTGGCCGTCGGCCTGCTCGCCATCTGCACCTGGCAGGCGACCTCGCTGGGCAGTGAGTTTGTGCCAGAACTCGGGGAAGGGGCCCTCGCAGTGCAGCCTGCTCGAATCCCCGCCATCAGTCTCTCCGAGAGCTTGCGCATGCAGGAACAGCTCGAAAAAGCACTGCTCGAGGCATTTCCAGATGAGATCTCCCACGTCTTTGCCAGGACCGGAACGGCGGAGGTCGCCACGGACCCCATGGGGCCCAACGTCTCCGACACCTATCTGATGCTGCATCCTCGAGAACGGTGGACAAAGGCGGAGAATCAGGAAGAACTCGCCGAGAAGATGGAGGAGGTTCTGCTCGACCTGCCGGGGCAGAACTATGAGTTCAGTCAGCCTATTGAACTTCGATTCAACGAACTCATCTCCGGCGTCCGGAGCGACCTGGCCGTCAAGGTCTTCGGCGATGACATGGATCTGATGCTCTCTTCGGCTCAGCAGATCGCCAAGGTCTTGCAGAAGGTCCCCGGCGCAGCGGACATCAAGGTCGAACAGGTCTCCGGCCTGCCCGTCCTTACGATCGATGTCGACCGGGAGGCCGCCGCCCGCCGCGGCCTGAACGGTGAAGCCATCCAGGAGGTCGTTCGCATTGCCATCGGCGGCGCTCAGGCGGGACTCATCTTCGATGGCGACCGCCGGTTCCCCCTCGTTGTTCGCTTGCCTGATGCCATGAGGCCCGATCTGGAGGCCCTGGAGTCCCTGCCGGTTCTCGTGCCCGACGGAGGGCCGCAAGAGGAGGTGCCCCACGGCCGAGCTGGCGCCCTCGAGCGAAGAAGCCACGCGCCACAGACGACCTATGTTCCCCTCGGCTCGGTGGCGACGTTCGACCTGGTCGAGGGACCCAATCAGGTCAGTCGTGAGAACGGTAAGCGGCGCATCGTCGTGCAGGCCAACGTCCGAGGGCGCGACATCGGCAGCTTCGTCGCTGAGGCCCAGACACTCATTGATCGCGATGTGCGTCTTCCGGAGGGGTACTGGATCACTTGGGGTGGACAGTTCGAAAACCTGATCGCCGCACGCCAGCGGCTCATGGTCGTCGTACCCGTCGCGATCCTGCTGATTTTCATGCTCCTCTATGCCACCTTCGACTCCGTCAAGCACTCCCTCCTGGTCTTCTCCGGGGTGCCACTGGCCCTCACTGGCGGCATTCTGGCCTTGCAGTTCCGGGGGATGCCGTTCTCCATCTCCGCCGGGGTTGGTTTCATCGCCCTCTCCGGCGTCGCTGTCCTGAACGGCCTGGTGATGATGACCTTCATCAACCAGCTCCGGGATGAGGGCCTGTCCCTCGAAGCCGCTATCCACGAGGGGGCTGTCACACGCTTACGCCCTGTCCTGATGACAGCTTTGGTGGCATCCCTGGGCTTCGTCCCCATGGCCCTGGCCACCAGCATGGGTGCCGAGGTCCAGCGTCCCCTCGCTACAGTCGTGATCGGAGGACTCGTCTCCTCCACCTTGCTGACGTTGCTCGTTCTGCCTGCTCTATATCGAATCTCGCACCAGGAGTGCCCCACTACAGGATCGAGCCCCGATGACTTGGAGGAAGGCAAGGCGCTATGAAGTACGAAGTCTCTGCCAAAGCGACAATCGCCACCACTCCGGAGAAGCTCTGGAAGCTCATGCAGGATCTGGAGGACTGGTGGCCCAAGTCGAACCCGGAGCATGTGAGCCTGGAGATCCTCTCGGAAGACAAGACCATCCGTGAAGGTACCCGGATCCGGATCAAGGAGAAGATCGCTGGCGTCCCCGGCGAAGCCATCGGCGAGATCCGGGATGTCATCAAGGGGAAGCAAGTCACCTGGGGCTCCGATCGAGCCGTCTACAGGTATCTCGGAATCGAGCTTGCAGTCGAAGAAGGAGTGACCTGGAGGATTCAAAAGACAGAAGGGGGCACCGAACTCTCGGCCGATGTGTGGGCCCGGTTCCCCGCCACCTGGAAGGGCCGAGTTTTCTGCCCCGAGTCAGCGCTCGACCGGCAGTTGCCTCCGGCCACTCCACTCCCAGAATGAACCTGGAAAGTTCCGGACATCCCGGAAGCCCGAGTCCTTCAATACCCAGTAGACGAATCCACTCCGGACGCCGCCGGTGCAGTAGGGGATGATGCGGCTCTCCCTGGAGACCCCGGCTGCCTCCATCAACTTCAGGACCTTTTCCTCTGACAGTCTTCGGCCCTGGTCGTCCAGGAGGCCGCTCCACTCCAGAAACCGGGCTCCGGGAATGTGGCCTCCCCTCGGCACGCCGTACCAGGTGGCGCCGTCGAACTCTTCCCGTGTCCGGGTGTCGAGGAGAACCACGTCCTCGGCACCGATCCACTCCGCCACCTGATCCGCCGAGGCCGTCGGTGCGGCCTGCCGCTGGACGGGGAAACGGCCTGAAGCGGCAGGTGGAACTTCTCGGGTCAACTCGCCGCCGGCAGACCTCCAGGCGCCGACTCCACCATCGAGAAGGTGAACCCGGTCATGACCGAGAGTCTGCAGCATCCAGGCGACCCTGCCCTCCTCGCCCCACCCGCCGAGAGGGTTGCCGTAGACCAGGACCGGCCGGTCCTTCTCGACTCCCACCCTGCCCAGCAAGTCGCCGAGCCGGTTGTCATCCGGGTCGAGCCGCCCCTTCAGCAGTCTGCCGGAACGATCGGAGAAGGTGTCCCAGGCAACGTTGCGGGCCCCGGCCAGGTGTCCCGACAGGTAGTCGCTCGCCGGCCGGGTGTCGAGAAGAGCCGCCCCATCGGCCATCAGTTGCCAGGCTTCCTGAGCGGTGACGAACCTGCCCGGGGAGGCTGCCTCCAGACCCGGAGCCGACAGCACCGACAGGAGGAGAGTGACCAGGATGTAACGGGTCTGGATCATGATCCCTATCCTACGACACCCATCCCGCTCCCCACCCACCTACCAGAGGTTTCGGTGTTGCACGCGGTACAGGAAGAACATCTCGTTGTAGACGATGGACCGGGTGAACCTGGCCAGCTCCGCCACTGCCAGTCGCTTGTCGAGAACTGAGAGCTCGTGGTTCAAGACCAGCAAGACCTCTGGATTGCCTCCGGACAGGAGCCGATTGACATCAGCCAGGACTTCATAGTCCGGGATGTACCATCGGTCCCGTCCGTTCCAGACGGGGTAGGTTCCCAGGGAGTCTGTCTCCGGGTAGTAGAGCTTTCTGGAGAGCCAGCCGGCGATTCCCTGACAGCAGGCATCGTTGCTGGCGACGATGGGCCGGTCTCTCCACCCGTTGGCCTCGATCCACTCCGCCGCTCGCCGGGCTTCCGAGAAGGGCCGGGAGCGATCGAAGTGGAGTGCGAGACCAGCCGCAGCAACGTGAACCGCCAGCAGGGCGGCCACGATCTTCCTTCCGTGTCGATCCGCGATCTGAAAGAACTGCGAGGAGAGTTCATCGTTCCACTTCCGCCGCTCTTGCTCCCGCGTCAGCCAGAGGCAGATGAAGAAGAGCAAGAAGAGGTGGCCATGGTGCCGGAGACTTCCCCAGTACCGGAAGAATGAGAAGCCGACGAGTCCTGCTGTCCCGGCGAACCAGGACGTCAGCAGCCATGGGTGTCCCCATAGCAGGGCCACGATCGGGACCAGCAGGACTGGGGTGAGCAGGGCGATCCCCCCGGTGGTCCAAGACGGGAGAGTCGGATCCCAGGTGATGTTCGTATTCCACCAGGAGTGGATCGTCAAAGCCGGGAGCGGTACATAGGCGTTCCAGAGAAGGCAGACAGCCGAGACGGTTCGCTCCAGGGAAAACTTCACTTCGTTGTTCCGGGCCCAGAAGCTGTCCGAGGGTGGCAAGCTCTGCCAGACCGAGAATGCTATGCCGCCGAGCATCAGTGACAGACCCAGTGCGACATCGAGCTTCCGGTTTCGGGCTCCCCGTCGTATCTCCGGATCCAGCACGAGTTCCAGGGACAATGCCAGGATGAGGCAACAGAGAATCATGGCGGCATGGATGTTCGTGCTGGCTGCGACGGCGATAGAGACGCCGAGCGGAATGTACGATCGCCTTCGAGTCTTGTAGACGGCGGCGACGAGGAACAAGCCCGCCAGGCCGATGGCGTAGTTGCGGCTGATCACGCCGTACTCGAACAGTGGATAGTAGCCGAGGGTGAAGAGGCACTTCTCGGTCCGGGTGAAGGGCCCCCAGCGAGCGAGGATGAAGACTGCCAGGGCCGCGAAGAAAACGTGGAGTGCCTGCATGGCCACCGGGTCGTGGGTGAAACGGCTCGCGGCATGCAAGATAGCCAGCCAGATCTTGGGGTGGTTCATATAGAGGCCGGGTCCGAAGAAGAGATCCGAGATCGACTGACTCTCCCGCGCTCTCAGCCAGAACTCCCATTCGTCCCGCCACATCTCGTGGTGGGAGATCGCCCAGCCGCAGAGCGCCACGAACACTGGTGTCAAACAGAGAGCGAAGGTGAAAGGGGGACTCGTCGTCGACTTGTCGCTCTCGGTGGGCGTTACCATGTCCCCACTCCATGACCCAGTCCGACTCTGCAGTCCCGGGGTGGACCGGCCTGGTCTCGAACCGGCGGTTCGTCCGTCCGCCAGTCTCCCTCAGTGCCAGTGTAGCGTGGCCCAGGCGCCGGATGCAGAACCTCCCCCCTTCTGAATCCAGTCACCCAATGTACCCAGTACGAGCTCTCCCAAAGTCATCTCCGTGCGCCCTGTGGTCTCCGGGATCTTCGTGTAACCTCCCTGTCATCGCAACCGGGGCCACTCCCCATGCGCCCTCCGGGTGCATGTCCCGTAGGGGGTCCCCTGGCCTATTCCGGATCCGTTCGCCCCACTATGGATGCGGGCATCCATAGTAGGACGAACGGATCGGGAAAACTCGGCCATTC
>JAJFLN010000513.1 GCA_021772705.1 Candidatus Cloacimonadota bacterium
TGCACTGATGTCTGATGCCCTCCTCGAACTGGGGCGTTACGACGCGTCGGTGGCAGCCCTCCAGAAGATGATGGACCTGCGGCCCGGGGCTGACGGCTACAGCCGGGCGGCCCATCTGCGTTACCTTCATTCCGATCTGGCCGGCTCGCTGGAGATGATCGAGATGGGGCTGCAGGCCAGCTTGAGCGGAGGGTTGCCCCATCTGACGGCCTGGCTCTACGTGCAGGCAGGAGTGGTTCACGCCGCCCTGGGAGACGCCAAGCTAGCGGAGGCGGCTCTGCGGCAGGCGGCGACAATCATGCCCGGTTACGTTCATGGGGCGGTCCCCCTGGCCATGATCCTCACAACTCGAGACGAGCTCGACGAGGCTGTGACAGTCCTGGAGAGAGCGCTGGAGCATCAGGAGCTGCCGTCGTTGCTGGGAGCCCTGGAGGACCTGGAGATTCATCGGGGAAATCAGGAAGCAGCCGAGGGAGTGCGGAAGAGGCTTGAGGCGCTAGCCCACATCGAGACGGCTCACCTGGGCCGGGTCGAGCGAGGCGTCGCCCGGGTCGACCTGGAACGAGACCGTTTGCTGGAGCGTTCTGTGAAGGCCGCCGAGGCCGAGTACAAAGCTCGACCGGAGGTGTATAGCGCCGATGTTCTGGCCCTGGCCAGGCTCCGTCAGGGACGGCTGGCGGAGGCCGTCAGGCTCTCGGAGGAGTCCTGCCGGTTGGGCACTCCTGATCCTCTGCTGCTCTACCATCGAGGAGAGATCCTCCTGGCTGCCGATCGGAAGAAGGAGGGTCTGGAGTACCTGTCCAGGGCGCGTCAAGGCGACATGACGCTCTGGCCGACGCTTCGCCAGCGGCTCCGGAAGAGACTGGGCGCGGCCGTCAGTTCCTGGGACAGTCCTTCCTGGAAGAGTCGTCCGGGTGATAGGCCGACCACGTCGAGTTCGAAACGGTGAACCGCGGCGGCAGGTAAAACAGGGGTGCGGCCGCCATTGGGGATCACGGAGCTCACAGTGATCCCAGAGCACACAGAGTTCTTGGGGCGGAGAGGTGAGATGAGGAACCTCCGTGTTCTCCGTGACCTCGGTGTTCTCCGTGTAACTTCCCGCGTCATCGGAGCTGAAGCCCCCGTCGACATGCTCCTAGTGAACCGATCAGGAGAGCCCTCTTCGGTTCTCGAATAGTGCCGGGAAGGAGCCATGATGGGGGCACGGAATGGTGCAGATTCTCTCACCCGGGCTACGGGATTTGCCGAAGTTGATGAGGAGCGGGGTCCACTGAATCCATGCAGGACCGTGGCATGGTTGCCCTGAATTGGGCGATGTTGGGGAGCAACAGAGTAAATTCTCCCCACCAGGCCCGTTACTTGAATCAAGGTCTCGCGGTTCAGACCAACATGGCCAGGCATTTGCGTCAGGCTCCATCGGACTACCCATTGTTCCTCGACCTACCCCCTCCACGGCGGAACTCGACCCAGGAGCCGGAGGCCACCACAGCCAGAGAGCCATCCCCGGCGCCGAATCGCGAGAGATGATGAAAAGCACAATCGACCGCTCCCACAGCCTCATCCGACGCCTGCTGCTTCTCGCCATACTGAGCACGTTTGTGCTGGCCTCGCCAGCCAGTGCGCAGGACATCACCGCCGGAAGTCTGGTGGTTCTATTCCAGAACCCGGCACCGGGCGGTTCCTTGCGCCTCGCCGTGGACCTGACCAACGGGATCGCCGACGAGATCACCGTCATCTCGACGCCGTTCTCGGATGATCAGGACCATGTGGTGTTCACGGCAGACGCGGGAAATCCGACGACCATCGCCGGAAGCGCCACGGAGCGGTTCTTCTTCGACGGGACCATCACAAAAGATGCCACCCTGGACGAGCACAACTTCTTCATTGAACTCTTTGGGACCGACACGAACGGGGCCCGGAACCTGGGGGCCACCAGCATCGGGAGCCTGACGTTTGAAACCGGTCTCATCCAGAACCTGACAGTTCCGAACGGAGTGACGGTCACCTTTGCCGGGGATGCGATTACTCTGAAGGCGTTTGCGCAGAACAGAAACGCGACGGACGAGATTCGAATCGATTCCGCCGTTCTCACTTTCAGCGAAGGTAACTACACGGCCACTCTGGATCCACCCAGTCTAGCTCCCATAGTCCTGGGCGTGTCTCCAACAGCAGAGTCGACTGAGGTGTTCCAGTTCTGCGTGCAGGCACCCTCCACTATCACGTGCCTGTCAGCTCCTGTTGACGTGACCGTGACCCTGGCGGGGGTCAACTTGAGTACAGCTGCCTCGGTCAGGGCCACCTACACCTGTCTGAGATTCATCCAGAGTGGTGGTGCGAAGTACCAGGTCGACGGGATTCAGAACAGCGATGATACGGGCTCAAATCCCATCAGCAGTATACCCACATCCGGCGACTTCTTGTCGACGGTTCAAGTCAGTAACACGGGCCAGTGTTTCATGAGCATCACAGACTCGGTCATCGCTGGCAGCCCCACGGCGCCGACGAACAACGGTTCCGCGACCTGGCTGGACAACGCTGAGGACACGACCCCGGAAGCGTTGCCTGTGACCGTGGCCCCGGGCGGGTCGGTTCTCCTGGTCCACGATCTCACAGCGCCCGACAGTGCTGGCGGTACCACACTGATTCCGGTGATCACCGTGACCGATGTCCTCGGTGAAGTGGCAGCGCCACAAGATGGAATTGTCCGGGAGAGTTCCATGATGGTGGAGCCCGGCGCCGGTGACTTCACAGGGCGAATCGTCTCGACGGGGACCTTCATCAGCGTCAATGACAACCGAAACGTCCGCATCCGGGCCTACAAGACCGATACAGGCGCGTTGGTTGGAGATATCTCGGGTGTGAATCCGGGCTCATTCAGTCTGCCCCTGTCAGGTGTGGTGACAAACGACACCCTGAGGCTGGAGCTGTCCAGCATCGAGCCCGCTCCGAACCTGGTTTTCGATTTCACCGAGAGTTACACCGTTGAGGCCATTCCAGCGCCTGGGATTCCCAAGACGCTGATACTGAACGACCCAACGGGTATCGTCGGAGGCTCGGTCTTCTTGAAGGATGCCTCGGGAAATGTCGTTCCCGGCGCCACCGTCGACGTGTCGATAGTGCGAGTCCGGCCATTCGATGGAACCGAGACCTACCTGCCAGTCGGACGCTTCACGACTGAAAACTTCGCTCAGGATGTGCCCGGCCGATTCGACTTCGAAGGAATCGGCCCGGCTGTAGTTGGCGACGGGTTGTTCTTTTCGCTGAAGCGTCCCGATGGCTACCGAGGCCCCACCCTCGACCCTCGTGAGACCAGCGTAACGGCGCCATTTCTGCTGCCTGACACCACAGGGGCCGTGCCCGTGGACCCCCACGTCACGAAGGCCCTTATCGCGACGGACCTGAACTCCGACGAGGGTCTTACCATTAACTTGACGAAGGAGACCCTGCGTGCGGGTCTTCGGTACAGCACGGACCGCCGGAAGGTGGGACCAGGCGAACTCCAGCTCACTCTGATTTTTCTGAATCCGACCATCGAGGAGTTCGAAGGGATAGCGGCCAGGCCCAGTCTCCGCATTGACCGGCCCGGGGCAAACGACGGTGAAGGAGCCGGAGCCGGCACGATTCTCGAGATGCGCCACGATGACTGCAGCGATCCTTCGTTCTGGATAACAACGTATTTCGTCGAACAGGGAGACGGCAGCAACATCAAGGACGGGCTGGTGACGATCGAGATTCTGAACACGACGGATCTCGTCGGCCAGTCCCACGGCAGCATTCAGAACACAACGATGACTCTGATCACGATCCCGCCAAAGGCGACTCTGAGCTACAGCAAGGGGGTCACGGATCAGGGCAGCAGCATCCCTCGAGTTCCGGTCGAGACGTTCACCATCTTCGTTCAATTCGATCAAGAGATCGACGCCACCTCGAACCCGAAGCTCAACATATCGAGCAGCAACTCAATTCCCAGTGCCAACGATGTCAAAGACGGTTCGCTGACCAGGATTGAAACAAACGGCGAGGGAACCCTCTTCTCGTTCAACTACACACCCAAGACAACCTCGCTGGTTGGCCAGTATGTCGTCACGCCAACCTTCGCGTTTGGCCTGACAAATGTCGAAAACGATCCGACGCCGAGCAACCCCTTCTTCACTCTGGACAACACCCAGGCCACCCTGGACCTGACCTACAGCAAGCCCCAGACCGCCGTGTCATCCGGCGTCCTTCGGATCACAGCCACCTTCAGCGAGGCCGTGCGAGACCCGACGATCACCATCGACAGACGGCCTCGAACGGACCTGAGCGAGAGCGGTGAACCGGGGATCAACAACATCGGGCCCGTACCGCAGCCCATGAGCAAGTCGACGGGGGCCGAGTTCAGCGATGAGTGGTTCTTCGACTACGAGATCTTCATCCAGAACGGATCGACCATGCTCGACGGAGAAGCCCGGGTCGTGGTGACCACGGGCTTCAACCAGCTGGGGAACTCCTCGATCTCGCCGGGCAGCAATAACCTGTTCGTCATCGACACCCAGCCCCCGGCAGTCTCCACGGTGGAGTCAGCCAGCGGTCCTCTCCCCCCTGGCCCCTACCCTATCTTGGTGACCTTCACCGACGTGGCCATCGGAAACGCTTCTCCATCGATCACGGGCACTCCCAACATCTTGGTAAGCCGGGTTGGAGCCGCCGATCAGGCAATCAACCTGACGAAGGTCTCCGATACGGTTGTGAGCAACACCGTCACGTCAACCTGGACCGCCGACTACAACGCCGCCGCAGGACTGGACGCGAACAACACCGTTACCGTGCTAGTCAGCCCCGGCACGGACCTGGCTGGCAACCCATACCCGTCGAAGACCTTCACGACCGTACCTCTTATCGTGGACTCCACCTCCCCCGACGTGGTTCTCAGCTACAACAAGAGCGAGAGCGGCGTCCCGAACGGAGATCTGGTGATCACGGCCACGTTCTCCGAGAACATTGACCTGCAGCATCCCCCGGAGTTGCAGGTGAACCGGCCCGACACGAGTCTCCGGGTCAACCCCTTCACCACCATGTCCGGCGGCCCTCTCGTCTGGACCACTACCTACGACGTGGAGCCCTTCAGTTCTCCTATCACCCTCGACGGCCCGACGACGATCAACGTCCGGAACGCCGAGGACCCCAGCGGCAACGCGAACAACACGCCGACCAACAACATCATCAACATTCAATCGAAGCAGCCCGCCGTTACCTCCTTGCAGTTCAGCGCCCCCACGACTCACTTCAAGGCCGGGACCGTGGGCATCACGGCCACATTCGACGTGGGCCTCTCCGTAGCCCCTCAGATTTCCATCACGGGCACGGCCGGCGCCAACGTGCAGTTGGCCACAAACATGTCTCAAGGCACGACGAACACGATCTGGACATTCGATTACGTGGTCAGCACCGGCGATGACGGCGATGCCCTGCTCACCATCGCGAGTGGTCAGGATGCGGCAGGCAATCTGAACGTCCCGGAGCAGCGCAACGTCCGGATTGACAACGTTGGCCCGAGCATCACGAGCATCGTGTACAGCGCTGCGGATCGTCTCGATGTCACAGCCGGAGCGCTGACCATCACGGTGACCTTCGACGAGTCCATCGCACCCTCCGACGTTCCCAAGCTGTCCACCGTGGGCCCCGAGGGCACCGAAGCCCAGGGACCGAACAATCAGACGAACCTCTCCATGTCCACGACAGATCCGGACAGGAAGGTCTTCCTCGCCACGCTGTCCATTACCACCGGTTTCGACGGGACCTACGAAGTCCAGGTATCGGGTGCCCGGGACCTGGCGGGCAACGAGAACAGCCCAGCCGCCGTGACGGAGAAGGACTTCGTCGTCGACACGGGGGGGCCCTCGGTTTACCTGGACTACACCCAGAGTTCGAGCCTGAATCCCATCGCCGTACGGACCGGCACGGTGAGCATCACCGCCACCTTCTCGGAGACCATGGTCACCAGTCCCACCATCGCGATCGATCGTCTCGGCACGGGTAACGACCTGGCCGCCGAGGCCCTGGTGGCCACGGCCAGCGGAAAGGTCTGGACGAAGGACTTCACGATCCAGGCACAGAATGGCACGACGATCCTAGACGGCCTGGCGACGGTCACCATCGAGGGCACGAGCACGGAAGATGGGGCGGCGAACTCGACGGCCAAGCGCAACGGCCTGCTCATCGATACGACCAACCCGATTCCAACCTTCATCTACAGCAAGATCAGCTCGCCCTTCACGGCGGTCAGCTCCGGCACACTGGTCATCACCGCCACCTACGACGAGCCGGTGACGACCACTCCCACCGTAGAGATCGCCGGCACGCCATCAAACATCAATGGTGTCTCGTCAGTGACCATGACCGGCGTGAGCAGCACGGTCTTCACCCTGAGCCGGACCATCAGCATCCAGTCCGACAGCACCTACACGATCACCCCCACCTCCGTGAAGGACCTGGCGGGGAACTCGAGTGACACGACGGTGAACAACACCTTCCAGGTTGACACGATCCCACCGAACGTCACGTCCATCTCCTACAACCCACCGCTGACAGGACCGCTGAGCGCCCAGGCACTGCGGATCACAGCCACGTTCTCCGAGCCTCTGCTGATCACGCCGAACATCACCATCGAGGGACCTTTCGGTGCAA
The DNA here is from genome assembly GCA_021772705.1 of Candidatus Cloacimonadota bacterium. GTDB lineage: Bacteria > Muiribacteriota > UBA6191 > JACPRK01 > JACPRK01 > OFTM100. The sequence continues at coordinate 6,667 of JAJFLN010000513.1, forward strand.
ACGTTCAGGCCGCAACTCAGATGTCGGCCTCGACGACCAACGCCACGTGGCTCTTCTCCAAGAACCTGGCGACGGGTAATGACGGCACGTTCCAGGTCCGGTTCCTGGATGGAAAGGACCGGGCCGGCAACCTCAATCGGGATGCGACGGCGAACAACACCTTCTCCGTCGACACCGTGCCGCCCTCCGTCAACCTCACCTACTCCCCTCTCCCAACGCCATTCACCCAGTTCAAGGCGGGGCCGTTCACGATCACGGCGACCTTCACGGAGCCCATCTCGTCCACACCGACAATGACCGTGCTCGGCGGCACCTCGTCGCCGCTGAACGACATCACCACGACCCCCATGTCCCTCCCGGACTCCGGGGTCACCAGTGTCTGGGCCTTTACCTATCCTTCGGGCATACGGGCCGGGGACGATGGCGTCTTCACGGTCACCATCGCCAACGGCAAGGACGCCAGCGGCCAGCTGAACAAGACGGCCACGAACCGGACATTCCGGGTCGACACCCAGATACCGACGGTGGCCCTGAGCTACAGCCGGCCATCAGTCAGCTCGGGCCTGTCCCGGGTCAGCTCCGGATCGTTGACCATCACGGCGGCATTCTCGGAGCCCATCGCCAGTACTCCGACCATCTCCTCCATCGGCGCCGTCGCCGGAGGCTCCAACGAGATCGCCTCTGCCTCGATGGTACCCACCACGGGCAACCCGTCAGTCTGGACCCACACGTTCACCGTCACCGCCGGCGATGACGATATCTTCACCGTCACTGTCGCCAACGGGGGGGATCCGGCAGGCAACCTGGCGGGAACAGCCACGAACAACAGCTTCACCATCGACACCACAACACCGGCGGTGAACCTCACCTTCAGCCAGAGCCGTACCAGCGTTGGCACGGGCAGCCTGGAGATCCAGGCCGTCTTCTCCGAGCCCCTCTCCACGACTCCTACCATCGCCGTGACTGGCGGCCTGAGTGTGACTCTCAACGACCGGACGGCGACGAGCATGTCAGCCACGGTGGACCCGAAGACTTTCAGCTTCACCTACGATGTGGTCTCCGGTGACGACGGAGTCTTCTTGGTGGTCATCGACAACGGACAAGACCTGGCGGGCAACGCCATCGGGACCCCGAGCCCGAACACCTTCACCATCGATGCGCCTCCATCGGTGGTGCTGAGCTACAGCAAGTCCGGCGCTATCTTTCCGGCCGGCGCGTTCACCATCACGGCGGACTTCAATGAGCTGATCATCTCGACACCCAACATCCGAGTCCTGGGTGGCTCCCCTCTGACCACCGATTCGGGCCTCCAGGCAATGACGAAGGTCTCGAACACCCAGTTCACCTTCAGCTACACACCGCCCACAGGATTCGACGGCCTCTTCACGGTCCAGATCACCAACGGCCGGGACATCTTCGGCAACGAGAACCTGGAAGCGACGAACAACGCATTCACGATCGACACCTCCCTGCCGACCCTGCAGACCTTGGCCTATTCCCGGCCCATCAGTCCTTACACGAAGGTCAGCAGCGGAAGCCTGACCATCACCGCCACTTACTCCGAACTTCTGGGCACGGCACCGACCATCACCGTCGCCGGTGGTACGGCGAGCACAGTCAACGACCGGACCGATTCGAGCATGACCGGCACGACGCCCACGTCTGTCTTCAGCTTCACCTACTCCATCAACACCGGTGATGACGGCCTCTTCACGGTCACTACGGCCTCCGGGACCGATCAGGCTGGCAACAGCCTCGGCGCGGCGGCGGGAGGTGTGGACTCCACATTCACGGTGGACACCATTCCACCCCTGCCGACCCTGACAGCCTCGAAGGCACTGGGAACCTCGAGCCCCATCGGCGCCGGCACTGTGAGCATCACGGCGACGTTCAACGAGACCATGGCCTTCACGCCGGTGATCTCCATCTCCGGAGGCAGCGCCACCAGCACGGCCAACGACGTGAGCAACTCTGCCATGACCGGGACGACGCCGACGACGGTCTTCACATTCGATTATAACGTCGCCAGCGGCGACGACGGACTGTTCGCCATCGCCATCGCGTCGGGACAGGACCTGGCAGGCAACCTCAACGGCGCACTGACGGCGAACAACCAGCTTCGGGTGGATGCCCGGGCGCCGACGGCGAGTCTTGTCTACAGCCAGCTCCTGCCGCCCTTCAGCAAGATCGGTCTCGGGCCCCTGACGATCACCGCCACGTTTGACGAGCCCATCGCGACGACGCCGACACTGGCGATCGCTGGCGGACAGGCGGCGACGACGAACGACGTGAATGCCACATCCATGTCACCCACGGCAATTTCCTCGGTCTGGTTCCTCACTCATCCGTCGGGTATTCAGGCCGGCGATGACGGGACATTTACCGTGACCCTGGCCAGCGCCCAGGACATCGTGGGCAACTCCCTGGCGGCCTCGACGGTGACGAGCCGGACCTTCGAGGTCGATACGGTCCTACCCGTGGTGGATGGATTCGCCTTCAGCCGGCCCGTGGCCCCCTTCACTCGCCTCGCTCCGGGACCCCTCAGCATCACGGCCACCTTCTCGGAGACCGTCTTCACTCCGCCGAGCATCGCGATCGCCGGCGGAGGCAGTCCGGCCATCAATGACCGGCCCCTGGCGGCCATGCTCGGTCCCGTGCCGGGTGCGGAGTTCACGATCAGCTACGTCGTTCAGTCCGGAGACGACGGCAACTTCTCCCTGGCAGTTTCGGGAGCCAGAGACGCTGGAGGAAACGAGAACACCGCGGTGACCACCTCCACCAAGGACTTTGTCATCGACTCCACGCCGCCGGCCGTCATCTCCCTGGTCTCCTCCCGCCCCGTAGCGCCCCTGACACGCATCGCCATCGGCCCCCTGACGATCACGGCCACCTTCAACGAGCCTCTGGCCATTTCGCCCACTCTGGCTCTCTCCGGCGGTGGTAGCGGTGCTTCTCTGAACGACCTGCAGCCGACGACCATGACCGCCGCCAGCGGCACGACCACAGTCTGGACACTGACCCACAACATCCAGGCCGGTGACGACGGCCAGTTCACCGTCAACCTGGCCTCCGGGCTCGATCTGGCGAGCAACCCGAACTTGCCGTTGACTGGCGGCAACATCCTGACTGTCGATACCCGGGCCCCCTCCGTGACGTCTCTCTCCTTCGACAAGCCCGTCTCGCCGAACACGAAGGCCGGTGCCGGGTCTCTGACGGTCTCCGTCGTCTTCGACGAGGCCATCGACGGTGGGGCGCCAGCACCTCAGCTCCGGGTTCGCCGGCCAGGTCTGGCTGATGCCCTGGTCGCCCTGACGGGCTCCGGTACTGCCTGGAGCGGCAGCTACGACGTGGCGACGGCTGGAACCGGCGGCGCCCTGGACGGCATCGTGACAGTCGACGCTCTGGGAACTGACGGAGCTGGCAATCCGATAGGAGCACCGGGTGTGTCCAGCAGTTTCGTCGTGGACACCGTTGCACCGACGGCTGCTCTCACCTACGGAACGCCTGACTCCCTCAACATCCCGGCCGGCATCCTCCGGATCACGGCCACCTTCTCTGAGCCCCTCCGGTCAGCCCCGAGCCTCTCCCTGGTGGGACCCTCCGGGAGCAACAACGTGGGTCCCGTGACGATGACTGCCGGAACCTCCCCCTCGGAGTACTTCCTGGATGTCAACGTGGCCCGGGACAACCCCGGGACCTTCGCGGCCCTGCTGTCGGAGGCCTTCGACGCCGCCGGCAACGCCTCAGCCGCACCGTCCAATTCGACTTTGATCATCAATCCCGCGCCTCCCGCCGGGAGCCTGCTCTACAGCCGCGGACCCGACCCGGTCGGGGCGGGCAGCCTGACCATCACGGCCGTGTTTAGCAAGCCCATCGCCAGCACGTCGAATCCGGCCCTGTCGATCGTCGGCCCGACAGGCGCCAACAACGTGGCCGGGGCCCCCATGACGCGGATCTCGTCGACAGTCTTCACGCTGGATCGGATACTGGCCTCCGGGAACGACGGAGACTTCACGGTCTCCGTCACGGGCGCGGCTGACACAGCGGGCCAAGCGGCGACGGCGCTGGCCAACTCTCTCCTCCGCATCGACACGACGGGACCCTCCGTCACCCTGGAGTACAGCAGGACACCGGCGATCGTCGGAGCCACGGCTCTGGGCATCACGGCCCGCTTCAACGAACCTGTGGCGTCCCCTCCGTTCCTGACCCTCAGCCGCTCCACGGGCTCCGTATTCCTGCCGGCCACTCCCATGACCGCCACGGGGGATCCCAGGGTGTTCCTCTTCACCCGGACCTTCACCACCGGTGATGACGGCCTGTTCGATGTGACCCTGTCGGGAGCCACCGACACCGCCGGCAACGGCAGCGCCGCTGCGACGAACTCCCGGTTCGAGGTGGACACCACCCCACCGTCGGTCGTCCTGACTTACAGCCAGCCTTCCAACGCCGTGCCGGCAGGTCTGCTGGCCCTGACAGCCACCTTCACAGAGCCCCTGACCGAGGCTCCGACCATCGCCATCAGTGGTCCGGCAGGGGCCAACAACCGCCTCGCCACGGCCATGAGCCGGGGCACGACGGGATCTATCTGGCTCTTCACCACAAACATCGTCCCGGGCAACAGCGGAGTCTTCACCGCCACCGTCGACGATGGCGCCGATGCTGCTGGAAACCTGAACAGCCCAGCCGCCAACGGTTCCTTTACCATCGTGGCCGACAACGTGCCAGCGACCCTGACCTACAGCAGGAACCAGGCTGGCGTATCGACGGGTCCCTTGACCATCACAGCCACCTTCCCGAGAGACCTTGCCCAGGTTCCGACCATCGCTCTCCAGGGACCGGCGGGTGTCAACAACCTCCTGGGAGCCCCCATGGTCCAGGTCGGTTCCGCCGCAGCCTACTCCTACACCACTGACATCCTGGCCGGAAACGACGGCATCTTCACCGTCGGACTCAGCAACGTGAGAGACCTGGTGGGTAACACCAACGCGGTGCTGAGCAACCAGCAGTTCACCATCAACACCGTGGGGATTCCCGTAAGCCTGTCGTTCAACAAGGCGACGGCAGCCATCGGTTCGGGGCCGGTGGTCATCACGGCCCTCTTCGGCGGCCCCGTCCAGACGCAGCCGAACATCTCGATCTCCGGGCCTGCCGGCGCAAACAACCGGACGGCCACGCCGATGAGAGGCGCCGTGCCCGGAAGCGTCTTCACCTTCACCCTCGACGTCGAGGGGGCCAACGAAGGGACCTTCACCGTCGACGTGACCAACGGCAAGGACGTGGCAGGCAACGAGAACAGGAGGCCCTCGAACAACCAGTTCACCGTGGACACCACGGCTCCCCGGGTGACCTTCTCTTACAGCCGTCCCTCGGCGGGGATCTCGACGGGGGCACTGACCATTACGGCTGACTTCGACGACGGGATCCTGACAGAGCCGACGATCACCCTGACCGGACCGGCTGGCGTCAACAACCGGAGCGGCGCCCAGATGTCCCGCGCGTCGTCGACCCGGTTCACCTTCGGGCTGGTCGTGGCAGCGGGCAATGACGGCGACTTCACTGCCACCGTCAACGGCGCCACCAACGCCGCTGGACTCCAGACAGAGTCCTCGTCGAACAGCACGTTCACCGTCGATACGCTGCCGCCGGACTTCGACCTCGACAGCCCCGTTGGCGGGCAGATCATCACATCGGCATTCACGGCCAGCGGAAGCGTGTCGGATCGGACAGCCGTGACGGTGAGCATCAGCAGCGCCGACGGCTCCATCACCACGGCGTCATTGACGGTCACATCGGGCGAGTTCGAGAGCACTCTGACAGCCCGGGCGCCGATCACGACGGGACCCGTGACAGTCCTGTTCTCCGCCACCGACGCGGCCGGCAACAGGGCGCCTCAGGTGACCCGCCGGATCCGATTCGATTCCGACGCTGACGGCCTGCCCGACGACTT
>JAJFLN010000514.1 GCA_021772705.1 Candidatus Cloacimonadota bacterium
ATCAGTTTCAGGACCGGTGGAGTCATCGCCGCCGTCATCGGACTGCTGATCATGCCCTGGAAGTTGCTGGCCCTCTATGCCACGTGGCTATTGACCTACTCGGGGCTTCTCGGTCCCGTGGTGGGAGTCATGATCGCCGACTACTTCTTCGTCCGCAGAGGGCAGCTCAACGTGGAAGACCTCTACAAGGAGCACGGGGAGTATCGGTACTGGGGCGGGTTCAATCCGGCAGCTATCATCTGTCTGGTCCTGGGGATGATCGTGATCTACTCCGGGCTGAAGTTCGAGAGCATGAAGCCTCTATACCAGGGCGCCTGGTTCACGGGCTGTGGGATCAGTCTCGTGCTCTACCCCATCCTGATGAAGGTCTTCGGTTTGACTCCGGTTCTGAACACGGCCGAGGCCCCGACGGAGTGAGTATCACAGCCCTGGGGCCACTTCCCTGGGTCCCGCCGGAGGTTCTGTCGGCCTTCAGGTGACAGGGGCTTCGGGCCGATACCGTTGGCGATGAACCCTGTCTTCACCTCAGTCCTCTGTTTGATGGGGCTTGCCGGTCCCCTCGGGGCGCAGGAGTGGGCTGTCGTGAACCGGCCCGTCTCTCCGCTGCTCGCGGAGGCCAGCTCCCTGTCTGACAGCTTGGCCCCGCTCCATGCCGGAATGAGAGTGCAGCTCCTGGGGCCGGCGACTGCCCGAGGGTTCGTACCGGTCCGATCCGAGAACATGCAAGGCTACATGAGGGCCGACGAGTTGCTTCGCCGATTCTTGCCTGAAGATGCCTATCCGGGACCTAAGGACTCTCCGGACCGGGCGTTCCTGACGAGCGATCGGGATGGTGACGGTGTGCCGGACTTCCGGGACATCGTCCATGCCGCCAGATCCATGATCGGACTGCCCTTTGATGATGCCGCCAACCTGCGGCTGCAGGACGCCGGGGGCAGCGCCGACGGCCGAAGATGGTGGTGGAGAGCCGATGGGAAGGACAACAACGGCAACGGCGAGACCGATGAGCGCGACGAGGACGTGGTGGTCTGCGTGGATCTCTTGAACCGGGCCCTGGACCAGGCAGGCTATCCCGTCGAGAGAATGATGAGGCAGGAGCATCCCGGTGAGTCATCCGGTGCACCCGGGGGAGGGGACCCCTACTTCACTCGCCGGGTCCGGAATCTGCTGGCCCACATCCGAGGCAGCCCGGAGTTCGAATACTTTCGGGAGCCGAGAATCGCCTCGAGGGATGCGGCGCCGGGAGAGCCGGCCAGGCCAGGAGATCTCCTGTTCTTCGGCCTTCGAAGAGACCTGGGAACGTTCCGGTTCGCCATCAAGCACAGCGGGATCTGCGTCTCCGTCGACCCCGAGACCGGCTTGCCGGGTTGGATCATCACGGGAATCGTCCCCAGGGCCCGATTCTTCGATCTTCGCCGGGGATACGATCGCTTCATCTACTGTGGCCACGCACGGTTGCGGCCGGCAGGAGAGCCCCGGAGCAAGCGGGGCACGTGAGCGACGGCGGATTGCGGGGAAACGGGCCGGGAAGGGGTGCATGTCCCGTAGGGGGTCCCCTCCTCCGTTCGCCCCACTATGGATGCGGGCATCCATAGTAGACGATATGGCCACCCGCTCCATTCATCCCCTTCGGCGTAGCTCAGGACATGCTTCGACAGGCTCAGGACGAGCGGATCGGGAAAACTCGGCCATTCAGTCGTCCTGGATGCCCGCATCCATAGTGGGGCGAACGGATCCGGAATAGGCCAGGGGACCCCCTACGGGACATGCACCCGGCCGGGAAGGACAAACTTGATCTTTGACCCGATAGGAGAAGACGCTATACTCCCGGCGAGAGTGGACGACCATCCTGGAACCAGCCGGTGTTTCCTCCGGTTAACCGGGATGCTGCAGCAGGAGGAATTGATGCGACACCGGACATCGCCGAGGTCCCTGGTTCTCAAGGCCCTCCTCGGCGTGATGATCCTGGCTGGCCCGGCACTGGCGGCGGAGAAGCAGGCCGTCGAGGTTCCCTTGCCGCCCATTCCCGATGTGGATCTTCTTGCCTGGACGGCCGTACCTGGCCAGAAGCTGCTGATGACCACTGACGGCACCACGGAGCTGACCTACATCGACAGGACAGGAGCGCCGGCGGGCGAACTCTACCTGCCCCTGACACGGGTGCGAGACCTGAAATCCCTGGCAGACGGCAGCCTGGTCGTGGGCGACGGCCGGAACGGCCGGATCTACCATGTTCGAGATGACGGGACTCTGATTGGCAGTGGCGGTGAGCGGGGTTTCGAACCCGGCCAGTTTCTGGACCTGCGTCGGGTCGATGCCGACAGCAAGGGACGCCTTTACGGCCTCGACGGCTCGGAGTTGAAGGTGTTCCGGTTCAGTGCCGGAGGAGAGCTGATCGATGGCTTCGATATGGAGAATGGCCCCATCGTCGATTCACAGGATCGTCTCCTCTCCGTGGAGGATCGGACCAGTACGGGCATCCGGAAAGTGGTGGCCCTCGAAGCCCCTGGCAAGTATCAGACTCTGTTCGCCACGAGGCTGAATCTGGAAGAGCGCTGGGAGGCCGTCGCGGGTCTCGCCAATGGGGATGTTCTCATGAGAACCTTCGATGTCTCCGGGGCCTCCGAGGTCCTGAGGATCACCGCCAAGGGCAAGCGCGCTGGCAGCGTGCGGCTGGTGGCCGACGCTTTGCTGGCCGGTCCGTCCCGGGTGATCGCCATCTCTCCCGACGAGGAACACTTCGTGTACCTTGCCGGAAGCGCCGGACAGTACCGGGCCATCTGGGTCGCTTTGCCTCAATAGTTTGAGAGGGAGGATGCTTCATTCTGTACGGGGGGAAGAGATCCAGTTAGCCCGATCCTTGCGGTCCTATCGCCGGTCGAGGACAGGTTGCTAGAGAGGAGACAGATGATTGAAAGCGATGGTTCCCGGGTACAGGCCATGGTTCGGTCCACCGGTCAATCGGTCGTTCTGATAGTGGCGCTGGCGTCTTTCGGCTGCGACGCGGTGGCGATTGGCGACCCGGTGGACTCTGGGGCGTCCACCGATGGAGGAAGCGAGAAGATGAGCACTCTTCAGTTTGAAGTGATCAAGAAAGGTAAGAACGCTTTTGGCTACGAGAAACCGGCGGAGCTGCTCATCGGTGATGAGCAGGAATGGGCCCGGGTCTGGAAGACCGTGGAATCCGGGACGATTCCCACGCCTCCTGTGCCGGCCATGGACTTCGCCACGACCCGCCTGATCGCCGTGTTTGCCGGGGATAAGCCCACGGGTGGATTCGACGTCCGGATCGATCAGATCACGAAGGGCTCCGACGGCAAGACCCTCCAGGTGATCGTGAAGGAGAAGGTCCCGGCGGAGGGGGCCATGGTGACTCAGGCGTTCACGTCTCCCTATGAGATCGTGAAGATTGAGGCCGGGGACTACACGATCAACGTGGAGCGCCAGAAGGAATGAGCTACCGGGTGGAGTATCGCCACCGGAGGTCCCGAGGAGGGATCGGTCTGATCGGCCTTCTGCTGGCCGCGCTGATCGTGGCTTACATGGTCAAGAACGGGATGATCGATCTCGGCGGCACGAGCAAGAAGACGGGCAAGAAGCCGGCGGCCGACGCCAGAACGATTGCACCGGGTATCGCGGCTGCAGCCGGGAAGAGCGTGTTCAAGACCACGGCCGGAATGGTGAAGAAGGCGGTCTCGTCCTTCGAGATGCAGCAGAGCCGGAAGCCAAAGGACCTGGCCGAGCTTCACCGGATGACAGGCCTGGATCTCCGGAAGGATCCCTGGGGCGGACATTATTACGTGAAGAAGGGCTGGTTACGTTGCACCGGGAACGAAGACATCTACGAGAAGGTCTGGTGACACTTTTTTGCTTCAAAAGCTGGCGGGGGCGATGCTATACTCAAGCCCTGTCCTGGAGGTCGCAATTCGTGTGACTCGGAAGTCGGACATCGCTTTACCAGACTGTACTCTCGGCATCGCTATGACCCCTGGATACGTCCGGAATTCAAGCCGGGACAGGGTGCGTCCGGACCTCGGAAGAAGCTTCAGTAGCTCGAGGACAACCGGGCGTCGAATCCCGAGAGAATTCAAGGAGAGCGCTGTCGGCGGAGGGGTCCCAGGGGCCGCAAACAGATCTGGCAATCCGGTGAACGCCCAGAGTTTCACGCGAGAATCTCTGAGTCACTTCCGGAGGGCGAGGACGGCTATGAAGATGTGAGGACCAACGGGATGGCGGGGGAAGGATTCTCGGTCCCGGTCCGAAGCCCTCCAGGGCGACGACGACAGTCAGATACAGTCAAATCTCTCGAACTGATATTCATGAGGACACGGATGAACTGCTCAGAACCCATCGGACTTGCCGAAAACGTTTACTACCTCCAGACCGGACCGAACCACGCAAATGCAGGCTTCGTCGTCACTGGCGACGGCGTCGTCGTGGTCGACACGGGTCCCAGCCCGGCTTGCGGGGAGGCCATCAAGGAGGCCGTAGCCTCCGTGACGTCCGAGCCGATCGCATACGTCATCAATACCCACTTTCACAGCAGCCACAGCTTCGGCAACCAGGCATTCGACGTTCCCGTCATCGCCCATGCCGAGTGCCGGGCCCAGATGGAACGAGCCCGGGACGACGAGTGGAGTCAGGCTTCAGTGACCGGCTGGCTGCAGGAGAACCCCGATCGGGCCGAGGAGTACAAGAACCTGGAGATCACTCTGCCCGCCATCGCCTTCTCCGGTTCCGGCTTCCTGCATATCGGCGACACCATGGTCAACCTGATCCACCTGGGGAACCACACGCCGGACTCCATCGCCGTCTTCCTGCCGGAGCAGCAGGTGGTCTTCGCGGGGGACAACCTCTTCAATGGAAGGCATCCCTTCCTGCGCCACGCCAACGCCAGCCAGTGGGTCGAGGTCATTCGAAAGCTCGAGAAGTCGCGCTTCGAGTACGCCGTCCCCGGTCACGGTCGAGCCATGGAAGCGAAGGACGTGCACAACCTGAGGGTCTACTTCGAGTCCCTTCTCAAGACGCCTCGAAGGCGGAGCGCTTCACACCTCATCGCACAGGTCTGATGCACCTCGACCCGAGTCGCCGGGTCCTGATTTATGCCGAAGGGGCTTTCGGCAAGGGACGCTCCAAGACAGCCGAAGGGGTGCTCCGGTATGGCCACAATCCTGTGGTCGGCGTCGTCGACTCTACCCGCTCCGAGAGGACCGTCGGGGAGGTGCTCGGTGGGGCGCCCCCCTCCCTTGTGCCCTTGTTCCCCTGTCTTGACGATGCCCTGGCCGCGGACCCGGAAGTCTTGTTACTCGGCATTGCCCCTCCCGGAGGCGGCCTTCCGGAGGCCTGGATGGCCGATCTCGCTGCAGCCCTTCGACGGGGAATGGATCTGGTCAGCGGCCTCCATACACCTCTGTCAGAGATCCGGGACCTGGCCGAGGCAGCTCGAGCCGGGGGCGCCTCGATCTGGGACGTCCGGGAACCGGAGGGGCCCTTCCCGATTGCCAGCCGCCGGGCTGCCACCCTCGACGAGACGGTGGTACTGGCCGTCGGGACCGACTGCGCCATCGGCAAGATGACGGTCATGCTCGAGATCGAACGGGAGGCCCGCGGAAGGGGCGTGGGGGCGAGGTTTCTCGCTACGGGTCAGACGGGAATCATGATCTCCGGATCCGGAGTTCCCCTGGACCGGGTCATCGGGGATTTCATGGCTGGCGCTGCAGAGGAGCTCGTCCTGTCCGGGGCCGGTTCGGGGGACCTCCTCCTGGTGGAAGGGCAAGGTTCCCTGCTCCATCCCGGGTTCTCGGGGGTCACCCTGGCCCTGATGCACGGCGCCGCTCCGTCCCAGATGATTCTGGTCCACGAGCAGCGCCGGATTACCCTGAGGGATGATCCCGTCGTGATTCCTCCTCTGACCGAGATGATCGCACTCCACCAGCGGATCGCCGGTTACATTCGGCCCTCCAAGGTCGTCGCCGTGGCGCTCAACTGCGCCGGACTGAGCGATGCCGAGGCTGAGGCTGCCCTGCAACAGACCGAGGCCGACACGGGGTTGCCCACGGGGGACGTGTTCCGTGGGGGAGCAGCTCGATTGCTATCAGCCATCCAGTCGGGCTGAGGCCTGCTCCCGGATGCTCTCCACCTCGCGGCAGAGTCCGGTCCAGAGGTCCGTGGCTCCCGAGAGACTCTCGTTGCGAGCCAGAGACTCCAGGGCTCTCGTGGTCGAATAGGCAGACTTGCTGTGGAACAGCGCCAGGGTACCGGCCAGCCGATGGGCTGCCGACGAAAGCGCCTTGGGATCGCCGCTCTCGACGGCCTGGCCCAGAGCGTCGAGCAGCACCGGCGACCGCTCCAGGAAGACCTGGAGGACCTTCCTCTCCCCGGCGGGATCGGTATCGAACCCCTCGAGCAGTACACCGTTGCCGCAGACAGGAGTCTCCTCCGTCCCCGGGCCGACCCGCTCCACCGTTCGATAGAGATCGGTCTCCGTCACGGGCTTGGCCAGATAGTCGTCCATTCCTGCCCCGAGGCACCGCTCCCGGTCCCCCTTGAGAGCGTGGGCAGTCATGGCCACCAGCCAGCTGTGCCGGTTCGTCCCAGCCTCCTTCTCCCGGACCCTGACGGCGACTTGAAGACCGCCCATGCGGGGCATCGAGAGATCCAGGAGGACCACGTCGTACTCCTTGTCCTCCATGGCGCGTAGGGCCGCCATTCCGTCGTCCACGACGGTCACGTCATGTCCCCGGCGTTGGAGGACCACGACGGCGAACTCCTGGTTCACGGGATTGTCC
>JAJFLN010000515.1 GCA_021772705.1 Candidatus Cloacimonadota bacterium
CGGGTCAGGGCCTCCTCGAGAACCTGCCGCTTTCTCTCCGCCCCGTCGGCGGGCCGGATCCGGTGCATGGCCACGAGCAAGGCCCGGGCCGGTTCATGCCGCTCTATCTCGTGATGCAGTTCCCTGATGGTCTGAAATGCTGGCGGCAACCGGACCGTCGGAAGTTCCACGGGCAGCACGCCCAGTCCTCGGGTTCGCAGGTGGATGCCGTGAGCCGTCCTCGTCCCGGAAAGGGGCACCGAGAATGTGTGTGTGACGGCCCTGGGCAATTCGAGCTGCTGTAGGGAGATACCACCGGATCTCAGCTCGACGGTCAGGAAGGCCGACTCCGGCAAGACGGCCAGGATATCTGCTCGGTCGCCGCGATGATTGACCTTCACTCGAGCACCGGATGGCCGGGAGGCCAGCCGTATCGGGCCACTCGTGGAGCCGTCGGGGAGGACGATGCGTGCCAAGGGTGGGTCTGCCCAGGCCACAGGCGCGATGAGCAGGTCGTGGGAGCGGGTAGCTTCCCCGGAGCTATGCATCCGCTTCCCCACCAGGGCCCGGGAGACATAGGGCTCCAGCGACTTCCACTGGATGCGACACGTCCCGGAGCCGGGCAGGATCAGCATCTCGTAGGGCCGGGTATCATTCAGCCGCGCCATGGGCACGGGCTTGACGATGGCCCTGGCCAGAAGAACGAGCAGGCCAGCTCCGGCAAGAAGATACAGGACTGACTTGAGTATTCGTCTCGGAATGCTCCGTTCGACCTGGACGGCCTCGACGACACGACCCATGGCCCCCTCACCTAGGGTTTTGACGATCCGGTACTTTCCTGCGGAGAGAACGGCGGCCTCCTGTCCCTGGCTGTCTTCTCCGGACTTTCGGGTCACTTCCGGGGTCCTCCGAGACGGGCCATCACCACGGGCCAGCGGATCACGCCTGCCATTTCGGAGAAACAGAGGGCGATGGCAAAGCAGAGCAACCCGGCGACGACGAAGGCTGCAGGCGCCGCGGGCCCCAGCTCCTTGGCGATGAACCCTGGCGTAAGAAACACACCTGAACCGACCACGCAGTTCAGCCCCAGGCAGGTGAGATCGAAGGGGCCGAGCGACTGGCCCGGTGTGGTTGTCGCTCCGTCGCTGGCTTCGTTCTGGAACTCCGTGTTCTGGTTCATCCACCGTGCCTTCGGTCTTGATCCATAGTAGCAGGGACGGGCCTCGGGGGACGGGTGGGTTCGACTGCGATGACAGGAATTACACGGAGATCTCAGGGGTCTCAGGGGTCACAGAGACAGGGAGATTCTATCCAATGGCTCTGTGATCTCCGGGATCTCGGTGAGCTCCGTGATCCTCAATGGTGACTGACCATTGGCTGACATGATCTCGTGGTTGAAACGGTGGCTGGATTCGCTCCAGATATCCTGCTATTGTGCATTTTCACGGTCGAAAAGTATGATTGGGTGCCGTCCCGGATCATGCTCTTGGCGGGGCGCCACCGGCCGGAAAGCACCAGTACACGGGCAGACAGCGACGCGAAAGCTAGGATCATGATCTTCGCAGCCTCTTCCTCCGACGCCCGTTCTTCCGGGCGGAACCAACCTGCACCCATGGAACAGATTCGTCACGTCTCCAATCAGGCCAGAGAGGCCGCGAAGGCACTGGGTGCCGACTCGCGGCAGGACTTCATCCTTCAGAAGATCGTCGAGACACTGGCCGCCGCGGGCGACATGGCTGGTGCTCGCCGGGCAGCCAGAGGCATGGCGGAGCACTCGGCCATGCGCAGCGCCCTCAGGAGTATCGCCGCCTGTCAGGCGCAGCAGGGGAAGTTCGTCGCCGCCCGCAAGACCGCGGGAGACATCGGCGATCCGGCCGCCACAGCCGCGGCGCTGGCCTACATCGCTGGCGCCCAGGCCATGGCGGGCCAGTTCCCCCAGGCCCTGAAGGCCGCCCGGGTCATCGATGACCCCTACCATCGGGTCTATGCACTTCGCTGCATCGCCGAGGAGCAGGTGGCGGCAGACAAGGGCAAGGCAGCCCTAAAGGGGATCGCGGAAGCCTGGCAGCAGGCCGAGGAGCTGCCGGACCCATTCCTGCGCCACGAGGCGCTGGTCGGACTGACCCGTACCCGAGCTCTCGCCGGAGACGTGGACGGCGCCATTCAGGCAGCCGCCGCCATTCCTCAGGGTACCGATGTCGCCGATGCCCGAACGGGGATCGCCGAGGCTCTGGCCAAGCTCGGTCGCCTCGAGGAGGCCTTCGCCCAGGTGGATGGCATCGAGGACGGTGAACTTCGAACTCGATCCATGCTCCGGGTGGCCTGGAGGCTTCACAGCTCCTCGGATCCCGATGGAGTCCGGGCAGCGATCAACCGGAGCCTGGAGATCGGAACGGCGCTGAAGGACCCGGCCGTCAAGGCCAACGTACTGACCGCCATCGCCGATGCTCAGTCAGGCATGCTCGAGGACAGGGATGCGGCAGACAAGACTCTCCGCAAGGTCACTCGAGCCATCGCCGCGGTACCCAAGAATGATGAACGGCGCGGCTCCCTGATCTCGGAAGTGGTCTTCGTTCGCGCTCGCTATGGAGACTTTGCCGGGGCTCACAGAACGGCGAAGAATATCGACGACATCTACGATCGGGACGACGCCCTGGAGACCATCGCCTCCTTCCAGTCCTTCGAGGGCGACATTCCGGGAGCGTTCAAGACGGTCAAGGGCATCGAAAGCCAGGACACGATGGTCGAGGCGCTCTACGGTATCGCTCTCGGTCAGGCGAAGGCAGGGGATGTACCGGCGGCCGAAGAGCTGGCGGCGGAGCAGCATTCGCACTATGCCCGGGCACGAATCCTCCTGGGAGCCGCCGAAGGCATCCTGGAGAGGATGCACCGCCACGCCATCGGGATGGGACGCCGAGTCCACACTGTCTGATACGGACTCGAGGCCGCAGCGGCGGAGGTCGCCTGGGGGCTGGGCTTCGGGCCTCGGACTTCGGGCCTCGGACTTCGGGCCTCGGCGGGGGACGGGCGTTGGGACTTCTGATTTGGGCTCGGGGATGGGGACATGACTGATTGTGTTTCCATGGATGAGAGGATGCGCGGGAGGGCGCTGCGGATACTGTTTGTTACCGTGTTTCTGGACCTTCTGGGGTTCGGGCTGATCTTGCCGCAGTTGCCGTTTTATGCGAAGCGATGCGGGGCTGATGGGACTGTGGTGGGTGCCATCGGGGCGAGTTACTCCTTGCTCCAGTTTCTGTTCGCGCCTTTCTGGGGGAGGATCTCGGATCGGATAGGGAGGCGGCCGGTGATCATGATTGGCCTGGCGGGCTCGGGGCTGAGCTTCCTGGTCTTCGGAGCGGCCTTTCATATTCATGCCTGGACCGGCTTGGGGCTGATTCCTCTGCTCTTTGTCTCCAGGGGAATGGCCGGGCTGTTCAACGCCAACATCTCTACAGCCCAGGCCTATGTGGCGGACATCATGCCCGCCGACAGAAGAGCAGCTGGCATGGGCTTGATCGGCGCAGCCTTCGGGCTCGGCTTCGTCCTGGGCCCGGCGTTCTCGGCCGTCCTGGGCCAGTGGGGCGGGCCGGAGCTTCCCTTCTACGTGGCCGGAGCGAGTGGCCTCATCACGGCCATCGCGGCCTACTTCGTCCTTCCCGAAAGCCGGCCGGACTCGGCCCGGACCGAGCCCGCCGCAGGCCAGGGGCGCAGGCGCTGGATGCCCATCACGGCCCTGCCTGCCGGCGCACTCAGGACCGTGTTGTTCCTCTTCTTCAGCAGCACCTTCGCCATGGGCGTGATGGAGAACACCCTAGGCCTCTTCGTCGAAGCAGACGATGCCCTCCGCTTCGCTCCCAGGGATTTCGCCTACCTTCTGGTCTTCGTCGGAGTGGTCATCGTGGTCACCCAGGGATTCATGGTGAAGCGGCTCTCGGCCCTATTCGGCGAACGGAAGTTGATCCTGGCCGGGTCTCTGGTGATGGTCTTCGGCTTGGGCCTGATCGGATACGTGCCAGGCACGTGGGCCCTTTACTTCCTGATGGCACTGGTCGGTTTCGGCAACGGAATCCTCAACCCCAGCCTGGCCACCATGACCTCCCTGCTGGCAGAGGAGGGCGTCCGGGGCGAGGTCATGGGCATGGGTCAGAGCATGTCCGCCTTGGGACGCATCGCCGGCCCATTTCTGGGAGGCGTCGTCTACGAACACGTGGCCCATGAGGTCGCCTACCTGATGAGCGGTGTCATGATGATCCTCACCTTCGCCCTGGCACTACACTCTCTTGGCACAGACAGGGAGAGCCACAGCCCCACCCAATCCCGATGACCATCAACCCTCAACCGGGAGAAGAAGATCCCATGCCCCAATCCCCCATGCAACCGTCCATAACACCCAGACAACCCGTCCCAATCGCAGCTTCCCCCTCAGCCCCACCCCACCTGTCTTCCCCGTCCCCCGAAGCCCGACTCCCGAAGCCAATAGCCCAAGCTCCAACCGCCAGCTTCCTCTACCGGATCATCGAGCGGGCCACGGGCCTGGCAGGAGAGTGGGGAGATGATCCGGCAGCAAAGAGACTGGGAAGGTAGAGGCACTCTGAACGGATCGAATCCCCTTCGGCGGCATCCTAGCCTGCGTGGCGGAAGCGGCCTGAGACGCGGTCCGCTTTCTCCCGCATCAGGGCGCAGATGAGTTCGGCTATCTCTCCGTGAGGCTGCTGGGAGACATCGAAGG
>JAJFLN010000516.1 GCA_021772705.1 Candidatus Cloacimonadota bacterium
GCAGCTCGTCGAGGACCTCGTTGATGAGGCTGGACATGAAAGTACGCTCCGTATCCACGCCGGTGAAGTCCGATGGGATGGCGACCGTATCGAGGGCCTCCGCCACGGCGTCGCTCAGGACCTGTCGCTGCCCCTCGAAGGTCTCGGCCTCTTCCTGACGGGCCGACAGGCTGTCGGAACCCTTTCTCAACTTCCGGAACAGCTGCCAGCGTCGCTCGTTGCTCACCGTCGAGGCTCTATCGGCCTGGGCCAGGTCCTCCGCCTTCATGGCGTCCTTCCATGTGAAAACCTTGGACTGGAGTTTTCGACCCATGGCCATGGGCGGGGACTGCGCCGAAGTGGCGGCTGTCGTCTGCTGGCCATCAGCGGTGACGGCGGCCTGTATGGCGGCTACCTCCGCCGCCTGCCGGGCGTCTTCTTCCAAGGACAGCTTGTGAAGCCGGGCCCGATCTTCTCGTGATCTCTCCTCCTGGTCCGCCTTGATTCGGGCGTAGAGCTCCTCCAGATCCACCTTGGGCCCAAAGGCGTCGGCCGGCAGCTGGATGTTGTCCTCCACGAACCGGGTGATGTAGGTCGGGATGTTTCCCGTGGGAGCCAGCTCGCCGAGCTGCTCGTCATTCTCGCCGATACCCTTGTGGACCCAGCGGTAGATGTCGTTCAGGACTGGCTTGTTGTCGTCGATGTCCAGGAGCTCCGTGACGTGGGTGATGTGTCTGGAGCCATCAGGCAGTCTGTCCTGATGGACGATGACATGAACGGCGCTGGCGATCTGTTCGTTGATGGCCCGGAGTGGCAGGTTCATCCCCGACAGCATGACCAGGGTCTGCAGTCTCAGCACCGTGTCGTAAGGTGAGTTCGAGTGGAGCGTGGTGAGGGAGCCTTCCTGGCCCGTGTTCATGGCCATCAGCATGTCCAGCGCCTCGCCGCCACGGCACTCGCCGACCACGATTCGATCGGGCCGCATGTGCAGGGCGTTCATGACGAGCTGCCGGATGGAGATGGCCCCTGTGCCCTCGATGTTGGATGGCCGGGCTTCCAGGGGAATCACGTGTTGTTGCTGGAGCTGCAGCTCCGCGGCGTCCTCGATGGTGATGATCCGGGCCTCATCCTGGATGTAGGAGCTGATGGTGTTCAGGGTGGTGGTTTTTCCCGAACCGGTACTGCCGGAGATGATCATGTTCAGCTGGACCTTCACACACCCGTGGAGGAAGGCTGCCACCCGGGCAGTCATGGTGCCGAAGCCGATCAGGTCCTGTTCCTTGAAAGGCTCGGCGGCGAACTTCCGGATCGTCAGGATGGTTCCCGCCAGGGCGATGGGAGGGATCACGATGTTGACGCGGGAGCCATCTCTCAGTCTGGCGTCCACCATGGGGGTGGTCTCGTCGATTCTCCGGTTGATGGGGCGGAGGATCTGGCTGATGATGTGCCGCAGGTGGGACTCACCCTTGAACTTGGTCTCCGTGAGCTGCAGCCTGCCGTTGCGCTCCACGAACACCCGGTCTGGCCCGTTGACCATGATCTCGCTGACGTCCCGGTCTTCGATGTAGACCTGCAGAGGACCGAGGCCGACGATGTCATTGGAGACCACGTGGACGACGGTCTTCTGGAGTTCCTTCGATAGCTCCAGGGCTTCCTCCGCCATGACCTCGTCCAGGGCCCGGACGATTCGGGCGTCCATCATGCGCCGCTCTTCCTCGATGCTCTCGTAGTCCTTCTCCAGCTCCTCGAATGACCCGGCGGAAGGGAGCTTCTCGATGATCAGGACTCGCAATTCGTCGATGAGCTTCTCGTCTTCCGCTTCCTTGTCAGAGGAACTCATCAGGGACTTGCGGCGCCTGGCCATGGTCTCCTGGAGACGCTGTAACCGGTGGAGGTGAGCCGCGCTCGCCGCGCTGTCCTGCTCCTCTTCCTCGACATCTCCGGCTCGATAATGGGCCGTCCGCCAGTGGAAGACGTGGCCATCGGTCCCCTTCGTTGTCCCCCCGTCCTCCTCCGACTGAAGGGCCTGCTGCATGACCTGTCTGGCTTCTCGAAGCTCCTGCTCCTCCGCCCGGGCCTTCAGGTCCAGCTGGTGCAGGTAATCCCGGACCTCCTCGATGTCGACGTCGGGTCCGAAGGTGCCGTCGGGGACGAAGAACTCATCCCGGATGAAGAGCTTGAGACACTCGGGCAGCAGGCCTGTGGCCACATGCCTCGGCAAGAGCTCGCCAGTATCGGGTTCCCGATACTGGGGGTCCCATTTGAAGATCTCTCTCAGAACGACTTTGCCGTCCTTGATGCCGTCAGTCTCGCAGATCGACGTGACCCGCCGCGTGCCGTCTCGAAGGCGGTTCTGGTGGACGATGATCTGCAGGGCGTTGGCTATCTGCTCCCGGATGGCGAGGCTGGTCAGGTTCATTCCCGCCATCATCACCATGGTCTCCAGGCGGGAGATCATGTCTCTCGGCGTGTTGGCGTGACCTGTGGTCATGGAGCCGTCGTTGCCGCTGTTCATGGCGTTGAGCATGTCCAGCGCCTCGCCGCCTCGACACTCGCCAACCACGATCCGATCCGGGATCATGTGGAGAGAGTTGATGACCAGATCTCTGATGGAGACTTCGCCCCGGCCCTCGATGTTGGCCTGCCTCGACTCCAGAGGGATCACGTGATCCTGCTGCAGCTGGAGTTCGGCGGAGTCCTCGATGGTGATGATCCTGGAGTCCCTGGGCAGGAAACCGGAGAGGGCATTCAGAGTTGTCGTCTTGCCCGAGCCCGTCTCGCCGCTGACAATCATGTTCAGCTTGGAGCGGACACATCCCTCGAGGAACACAGCCATGGCGCTGGTCAGGGTGCCCTGAGAAACCAGGTCCGGCAGTCGGAGGGGGTCCTTCTGGAACTTCCGGATCGAGATGGTGGGCCCCGAAAGGGCCAGAGGAGGAATGACGATGTTGACCCGGGAGCCGTCGGGGAGCCGGGCATCGGTCATGGGCTGAGACTCGTCCACCCGTCTTCCCAGAGGAATGACAATCTTCTCGATGACCTGAAGCAGCTGCTCATCGCTGTCGAACTTCACGTCCGACAGGTACAACTTTCCCCGCCTCTCGATGTAGACCTTCGACGGGCCATTGACCATGATCTCCGTCACGTCTTCATCGTCCAGGAGCTTCTGGAGGGGACCGAAGCCGAGGATGCTCTCCAGGATGTCCTCCCGGATCTTGATGAGGGTCTCCGCCGGCAGGTTGAGCCGCCGCTCGGTGATCACCTCCTGGATCGCTTCGGCGATCTTCTCGATGAAGTAGGAACGCTCGTGCTCGATGTCCTCGTCATCAATGGAACCCAGGTTTCCGAACTTGGCGTGAAAGGCCTCCCGGACCCGCCTCATGACGTCCGGGTCGTAGGCCTTGGCCACGGCCTTCGCCGCCGCCCGAACCGGATTGCCTCCCGAGTCCCTCCCATGGGAGGTGGAGGGCAGGTTGATTCCCGATCGGGTCGCCTGAAGCCGGCCCATCAAGGACTCCGTGCCCCGACTCTTGGCCCGGAAGGGACCAAAGGCAGCCGTGCTGCGGTCCGCCGGCCTGGCCAGGGGAGTGATCTTACCTGGGTCTTTGGTGCTCGCCACGGTACTCTAGTTCCTCATCTGATGCTGGTTTCGACCTGTTCCGATGATATCACAACGACGGAGGACGCGACCGCCGGTTCCATTCAATTCAACTCCACCACGAAGTCCACGAAGACGACCTGTTCGTCCCGGTTGTTCTGAACGAATACTTCGTGAGTCTCCGTTTCGTCCCGAAGACCCACCTCGGCCCTCATTCCCGGCCTTACCTTTCGCCTATAGCGGATCTCGGCGGTTCGCTGGGCATAGGTGGAGTCGAACTCGGTCTGCAGCCCCTGTACCGCGATTCTCTCATATAGAAATGAGAGGTCGAGACCGCTCTTGGGTCCGAACTCCACGGAGTATGTGGTGCGGGTCTTGAACCCCTCGTAGTCCTGGTAGTCCAGGGAAGGCTCCTGGTTGAACCGCTTGAAGGCCCGGAGCCGGAAGGCCGACCCGTAACGGCGACCGAACTTGAAGGCGCTGTACTGATCCAGGACCAACCGGTGAGTGTCGAAGGTCTGCTGGTCCGTGCCCAGGATGGACTCGATGGCGCCGGAGGTGATGTTCGAGCTGTCCTTCTCCAGGTCCGCCCGCTCCAGACTCAGCCGGTTGTCGAACCGGTCGAAGAGAAATCGGTTCAGAGCCTGGGAATCGTGGTCCGTGTAGGCGAACCGGTCTTTCAGCGTCCAGATCACGTCATCGTCGGTGGCGCGGCGGACAAATGTCTCCAAGGTCCCCCGGTCGAAGCTAGTCGCCCCGCCGGAGTCTCCATCCCGCCGAGTGTAGGCAAGGGAGGCCCCGAAGGCCCCTTCCCGCTGGCCGATGCGGTTCCGGAACAGCCGAGCCTGACGGCCCACGGGCTCTGGTTCCCGGGTCGCCCGGTCGATCTGTCCCGCACCCAGGTCGAGGAACTGGTCCCGGCTTCGATCGAACTCCATGTCGCCGGCATACTCCAGAGCCCCGGGTCTGCGGGTCTCGAGGGGAATCGGATGGGGCAGAATCTCGGTGTCCAGCGTCTCGGGCCCGTACTGAAACCAGCCTAGGCTGAATTGGATCTGGTCGTGGTCCTCCAGAGGTACGTCGTCGAAGGTGGTCCGGCGGTACTCCAGGGTCCCTGTCAGGTTACGGAAGCCTGTGAAGGCCCGGTCCAGTGTGACATCGAAGCCTCTGCTCGAAGATCGGAAGAGAGGATTGAAATCCTCCCGGTGCACGTCCCAGAACCCACCGAAGTCCAGGAGGGTCGCCTCGCCCAGCATGCCTCCCAGGTCGGCCCTGAGCCGATTGTCCAGGACCCCGTAACGCTCACTGTTCACCCGGGTCGGATCGTGGGAATCGAAGTGAAGCCGGTTCTCGACGATCAGAATCAGGTCCTCCGTCAGCTCCGCCTCCTTCACCACCAGCAGATCGGCCCGGAGGGCCTTGAACAGGCCGTCTTCACTGACGATGGAATCCCCGACACCGCCTCCCGCCAGGGGCCGCAGGCGACGGCTGGTCCGGTCCACCTGCTCTGCCAAAAGACGCACCTGTCCGGCGATGAAGTCCTCGTCGGCCTCCGGGTCTTGCGCCAGGGCAGCGGCGGGAACGAGGCAGGCCGAAAGGACCAGTGTCCAGAGCAGGGTGAACCCCGCCGTCCGGCCTGGACTGGAGAATCGTGGGTTGAGATCTTGGCAAGCAGGGTCCATGGGACAAGTCGACTCCGACTCCCCTCAGGTATCGACAAAAGATCGGATCGGGGACAGAGGGTGGATGTTACGCAGGGGGGCAGCCAGCTCTTGGGATCACGGAGATCACGAAGGTCACAGGGAACACTGACAGTGCGGTGTGGGGCGGTGAGTCCGAAACAGGGAACAGGGGACAGAGAACAGGCGACCGGGAATTCGGAATTGCACTTCAGTCGTTGGTTGCCCGGCTCCCTGTTGCCTGTTCTCTGTTCCCTGTTGGCGCACCGGAGAGGAACTTGTCCTGGCCGTTCGGATCGAGCTGGTCAAGGTCTCTGACATCTCCAGGGTCTCTCGCGACGGACTCGGGACGACACCTGTGGGAGCGGGGAGACAGACCTCTGCTGGTATCGCCCCCTGGATCCGTGTTAGATTCGCCCCATGTTCGCTCCAAGGCTCTCTTCGAGATTGAAGGCTCTCAGGCCCTCGGCCACCATCGCTCTCTCGGACCGGGCGCGAGAGCTGGCCGCTTCCGGAAGAAGCATCATCACCCTCTCGGCCGGTGAGCCCGACTTCGATACGCCGCCCAATGCTATCGAGGCGGCCTACCTGGCCATGCAGTCCGGATTCACCCATTACACCGGCGCCGCCGGCATCCCGGAGCTGCGGAAGGCCATCGCCGAGAAGCTCCGCCGGGACAATGATGTGGAGGTCAATCCCGACGGCGGAGTTCTCGTGATTCCCGGCGCCAAGCAAGGGGCCGCCTACGCCTGTCTGGCGTTCCTCGACGAGGGCGACGAGTGTCTCGTCCCTGAACCGGCCTGGGTCAGCTTTCGGGAAATGATCACTCTGGCTGGCGGCAAGTACGTTCCCCTGCCGTCCCGTCCCGAAGATGGGTTCACCATCGACGCCGACGTGTTTCGATCCAGCATCACGGACCGGACTCGGCTGATGATCCTGAACACGCCGACCAACCCGACGGGCAAGGTCTGGAGCCGGCAGGAACTGGAGATGGTGGCGGAGGCGTCCCGGGAGCACGGGTTCATCGTCCTGGCCGACGAGATCTACGAGACCATCGTCTATGACGGCCACGAGCATGTCAGCCTGGCGAGCCTGCCTGGGATGGCGGATCGCTGCTTGACCCTGAACGGACTGTCCAAGTCCCATGCCATGACGGGCTGGCGCCTGGGTTACGTGGCCGGAGCCAAGGAACTGGTGAAGCCGCTGCTGACATTGCAGCAGCACACGGCCACCTGTGCCGGAAGCTTCGCCCAGAAGGGAGCCGTGGCTGCCATGGAGGCCGGGAGCGAGGCTCCCAGAGCCATGCAGCAGCAGTTCCTGCGACGACGGGACATGTTGATGAAGCGGTTCTCCGACGTACAGGGCATGTCGGTGTGGCAGCCACAAGGCACCTTCTATATGTTCCTGGACGTGCGGCAAACTGGCAAGGCCTCGACAGAGGTGTCGGAGTACTTGCTCGATAAGCAGGGGGTCGCCCTGACTCCCGGAGACGCCTTCGGCGACAGCGGATCCGGGTTCCTTCGTCTCTCCTTCGCCGCTTCGGAGGAGACCCTGGCCGAGGCGGCGGACCGGATCGCCCGAGGCCTGAGAGAGTTGATCGGCAGTTGAACTCGATCCGCCCCTGAAGTCATGGCCGTCAGTCTCTATCGCCGCTATCGCCCCATGGTGTTCGCCGACGTCGTCGGCCAGGAGAGCGTCACCCGTGGCCTGCTGTCCTCCCTGAAGACCGATGGGGTCAGCCATGCCTACCTCTTCACCGGACCTCGGGGATCCGGCAAGACGACCACGGCCCGGCTGCTTGCCAAGAGCGTGAACTGTACCGCTCCGGCTGACGGTGAGCCCTGCAACAGCTGCCAGCCATGCTCGATGGCCAACGAGGGGCGGTTCCTGGATCTGGTCGAGCTCGATGCAGCCAGCAACCGGGGAATCGACGAGATCCGCCATCTCCGAGAGCAGGTGGCCTTCGCGCCGGCCATGGGCAAGTACCGGACCTACATCCTGGATGAGGTTCACATGCTCACCAAGGATGCGGCCAACGCGTTCCTGAAGACCCTGGAAGAGCCGCCAGCCCACGTCATCTTCATCCTGGCCACCACGGAGGCCCACAAGGTCATGGGGACCATCTCCAGCCGATGCCAGCTTCACGACTTCCAGCGCATTCCCACTGCCGCCGCAACGGGCCGGCTCCAGCAGGTCATCGCCGCCGAAGGGCTGAAGAAGATCGACCCGGCTGCCCTGGAGGAGATCGTCCTTCGGGGAGACGGCAGTCTGCGGGACATGCTCGGTCTCCTGGAGCAGGTCCTCTCCTCGTCAGGCTCCGGGTTCGGAGTGGACGACGTTCGAACCGCCTTGGGGCTCGCCAAGTCGCGGCAGGTGGCGGATCTGGGCCAGGGATTGCTGCAGCGGCAGGCTGGAGCCGTTCTGGCGACCCTGGCGGACTTCCACGACCAGGGTATCGAGCCGCAAACCGTGCTGAACCAGCTGCTCGAATGGTTCCGGGAGCAGCTGGGTCATCGTGTGCGGACCGGGGCAAGGAAGTCCCAGGCCGAGCAGGAGTCTCTCGAGAGGCTCATCGCTATTCTGGGCCGCCTCTCTTCCCTGGTCCCCCGGGTCCGTCAGGCCCTGGTTCCTCGGATGACCCTCGAGATCGGGCTGCTGGAAGCTTCCTATTCCGAGCTGTTTCAGGAACAGGAAGCTCTCAGGGACCAGATCGACAGGCTCAGCCGGCAAGTGGCTGAGTTGGCGGCCTCTGGAGGTTCGAGGCCAGGGGCGAGCTTGCCCGAGGCTGCTGGAGCAGAGCCCGCTCGTCTCGAAGCAGGGCGGGAAGTCTCCAGGGAGACGCCTCCGGCGCGGCCCAGGCTCCAGTCGGTGCCGGCGGAGCCGCCCAAACCGGTTCGATCCGAGCCGGTCGAGGCGAGCGAGCCGCCCCCGATCGAATCTGAAGTCGACAGTTCCCCGTCCCAACCTGTGGCGTCCAATGCCTGGGCTGACGTTCTGGAGAGAATCCGGCGGGAGAGTCCCCAGACCCATGCCTTCGCCGTGGAGGTCTTGGAAGCAGAGCTTCAGGGAAAGCGGTTGAAGATCCTGTTCTCGGCGGAACACGCTTTCCACCGGAGCCGTCTCGAGGAGCCGAAGCACCGGTCCCTGCTCTCGAAGTTCGCCAAGGAAGTTTATGGGACCGGAATCTCGTTGCACCTGGAGGAGAAGGGCTCGAAAGGGGCAGGGAAGAAGCAAGAACGGGCACCAGTTCCGGACCGGAACTGGGCCGAGAAGCGTCTCGTGGAAGACGAGACGGTGAAGCTGATCGTCGATTCCTTTGGTGGACAGGTGGTCAGATGGGAGTGAAATGGATCACCTGAAGAAGAGCTTCATGGACCTAGGATTGTCCGCGCCGGTTCTCAGGGCCGTGGACGATCTCGGGTTCGCAACCACAACGCCGATCCAGGCTGCGGCCATCCCCGTGGCCATGTCGGGCCGGGACATTCTCGGTCAGGCACAGACCGGCACCGGCAAGACGGCAGCCTTCGGAATTCCGATCATCGAGCGAGTCGATGTGGAGCGCAATGAAATCCAGGCCGTTGTCCTGACGCCAACTCGCGAGCTGGCCATGCAGGTGGCCCGGGAT
Source organism: Candidatus Cloacimonadota bacterium (assembly GCA_021772705.1). Lineage (GTDB taxonomy): Bacteria > Muiribacteriota > UBA6191 > JACPRK01 > JACPRK01 > OFTM100. The sequence goes on from JAJFLN010000516.1 coordinate 8,882, forward strand.
GTGGCCGCCCTGGCGAAACACCAGCATGTGAAGGTCGGAGCCATCTACGGGGGACAGCCGATCCAGAAGCAGATCCAGCTCATCGCTGCCGGGCTTCATATCGTGATCGGAACCCCGGGAAGGGTCATCGATCATTTGAGACGGAGGACGGTGGACTTCTCCTCCGTGCAGGTGGCTGTCCTTGATGAGGCCGATGAAATGCTCGACATGGGCTTCATCGACGACATCCGGACCATCCTGCGGAGCATCCCCCGTAGCCGCCAGACCCTGCTGTTCTCGGCCACCATGCCGACCCCGATCCTGCGTCTGGCCGAACGGTACATGGTCGATCCTGAGAAGATCAACCTGAGCGAGTTCAATCTGCTGGTGGAGAACACGGAGCACCGGTACTACGAGGTCGACAAGGTCGATGCCTACGAGGCTCTGGCCGATCTGGTGGACTTCGAGGGGATCAATCGAGGCCTGGTCTTCTGTAATACTCGGCGTGAGACCGATGAACTGGCAGCCAGGCTCAAGAGCGGCGGTTACTCCGCTCTGGCGCTCCATGCCGACATGAGTCAGTCCGAGCGAACCAGCGCCATGGCCCGGTTCAGGGAAGGTAAGGTCTCCCTGCTGGTGGCCACCGACGTGGCAGCCCGGGGAATCGACGTGTTCGACCTCTCCCACGTCATCAACTTTCACATCCCCCTCAGCCCTGAAGTCTATCTCCACCGCATCGGCCGAACCGGCCGGGCGGGCAGGAAGGGCGTGGCAGTTACCTTCATCCGCGGCGGCGAGTTCCACGATCTGCACCGGGTCCAGGAGGGGATCGACGTCTGGATTGAACCGAACCTCCTGCCGGACCCCCAGGACGTGGACGAGGTTCGCCGCGCCCGGAGGATCGAAGAGCAGATCGCCACCACCAGTCAGGCCGATGTGGATCTCTTCTCAGCCGAGGCCGGTTACCTCTTGGATCGATTCGGGCCCGAAAAGATGGCCGCGGCGCTGCTGAAGATTGCCTGGGCCTCGTCCAGCTTCGACGACAAGAAGGTTGAACCACCCCCGGACTATCCCGACACAGGCGCGGCCGACGGCATGGTGAGGCTCGTCCTGGGCATCGGCAGGAAGCAGATCCGGGTCCCCGACATCTCTCGCAGCATCGCTGGCTATACAGGGATGCCTCGAGGCGATGTGGGTCATATCAGGCTGGGAGATCAGGAGAGCACCGTCGAGGTGCCCGTCGCCCACGCTCCCAGCGTCCTGGAGAACCTGGATGGAGGGTTCATCCGGGGCCTGAAGATCGGAGTGCGTCTGGCCAAGGCGGGAGAGACCGTGGGACGCGGACGGCCCAGAGACGGGCGACGTCCTGACTCCTCCCGATCCCGAAGGGGGCGACGGGACGAGCGAACAGAGGAGTCCAGCCGGGCCAGACCGGCTGCTGACTCCGCTCCTGCGCCAGCCCAGGTCAAGGAAGAGGCGAGCCCGGAATCCGGCGCCGAGGTTCCTTCCGGGGGCGAGAAAGCCCGGCCTCGCAGGGCCCGCAGGAGCCGCAAGAAGCCCGCGGAAGGGTCAGAAAGGCTCTCAGGGAAGGATTCGGGAGCGACCGATGGTGGGGAAACCGGGAAGGGCGTCGATGTTGCGGTCGAAGGGGTCGCCGGGGAAGAGAAGCCAAGGCGCCGGAGGCGGCGAAAGCCAGCCCCGGAAGGCACAGTCAAGCCGTCTGGCGACACGGCCGCCCCTGAATGAGACTCCCTTCAATGTGCTGACAATAGGCATGAAATCAGGCCGTTTCAGTGATCCAACCCCCTGAATCCTGGACTCGTGAGAAACCTGAGGCAACTCTGACTCGTATTCCATGGCGAAGGTTGGAGTAACGAAGTACCGTTTCAATGGCAGATCAAACCCCTCAGAGAAGGCGGACAAGATGAAGAAGAACACACTCGCCACAATCGCAGCCCTGCTTCTGCTCGCCACACCGGCGGTATCGGCCACCGATGGCGAGAGCCCCAACGACACGGATATCCGCCTGCGTCAGGAGCAGCAGATGGAGCGGGTCAAGTCCCGCAACGTCATGAACGAGGTTCAGAGCCGTCTCCCTCAGGCGTCCATCGCTGACCTGCTGAAGCAGATCGACGGCATCACAGGTACTCAGGGCGCCATCCCGGCAGCCGTGGCAGGCCCCATTGAAGCTGATATCTCCCTGCAGAGGGCCTTCTGGTACGACGAGTACCGGAGGCGTCTGGCTGGAGTTCCAGCATCGGTGGGTCAATTCGATCCCGATAGCGCCGAGGCGGTGGAGGATGACAACTTGGGCGAGCACTTCGACGAGGCCTTCGCCTCCGCCGTGGCTTCCGATACCAGCAGTGTCTCCCCGGCCGATATTCTGGTCATCTATCAGGAGTACGATCGACTGGCCACCTCGTTCCAGCAGCTGAAGCTGGCCCGCTTCCTGTCGGCAAATCGAACGGGTGTCTCCCGCTACAAGGGTCCCCAGGCTGATCGAAACGAGACTGCGGCCATCGCCGATGAGATGGGAGATAGCTTCCTGCCGGTCTACAAGGCCAGAGTCGAGGTTCGAGTGGCGAATCTGAGAAAGATCCTCGTGGCGACGAGCGGGGAAGAGAAGCAGTAGACGGGCGGCCCTCGGACCTCTGCTGAGGGATTGCCGGGCTCAGGCTTGCCATCTATCGGAAACTGTCCTCGGGCCCTGGAAGTTCGGGGTTTCCTGGGAGTGTTGTCGGAGAAAGACTAACAGGGACCAGTGGCGCGCCGGACTAGTGTGGTGGTCCGCTGTTTCCTTTACATATGATGCCTGTCCATAAAACCGTTCGCCCCACTATGGATGCCCGCATCCAAGACGACTGAATGGCCGAGTTTTCCCGATCCGTTCGT
>JAJFLN010000517.1 GCA_021772705.1 Candidatus Cloacimonadota bacterium
CTCCGCCGCCGACGCGCGCAGCCCGTTCCTGGAGCCGATGCCAGCGAGCTTCGAGGCCGCCGGTGTCCGTTGGGGAACCGTGGACGCCCCGCCCTCCGATGGCGGAGTCCACCGGCGACAGGCCGCGATTCGCCGGGTTGACGGGGTCGCCTTGATGGCTCTCGAGGCGACTGCCGCGGCGGACCGCGTCAGCCTTCCCGGGACGACCTACGGCGTCAGGTTCCGGGGCGGTGCCGGCTCGCTGCCCGTACTGTCCGCCGCCCAGGTACTGGCGGGGGGCGCCCCGGCGGCGCTGATAAGAGACCGGGTGGTTCTGGTGGGGCTCCGACCGGCGGCCGGCCAGGCGCGTCTCGTGACAGCCACGACATCGGGAGAGGGCGAGGACGGGATGACCCTGCTTCAGTACGAGGGACAGGCGCTGGACACGCTGCTCACGGCGGGTCCCGTGATCCCCATGGGGGGGCTCGGGCTCTTCACCCTGATGATGCTGCTCGGCATCGTCAGCGTCCTCGTCTATCCCGCGCTCTCTGCCGGCGCCGCCAGCTGGAGTACGACGGCGGTGTTCGCCGGGCTCATCGGCTCCGAGTTCCTCCTGCTCGCCACCACCAGCGTTTGGCTGCCTGCCGTGGCATTGTCGATCGAGCAGCTGGCGATCTACCTTCTCACGCTGAGAGACACGACCGCCGCCGACACGGCAGTCTCGCTGCACCTCCGTGCCCTAGAAGTCGCCCGTGGAGGCTTGGACACTCCGATGGCGCCCGACGCGCCGGAGCAATGGGGCCCCGTGTCGGCCATGGTCGGCCGGCTCCTGGAGACCCGGCGCCTCGCGATCTTCGCCGCCGCGGGAACGAAGCTCGAGTGGCTCCACGGCACGGGCTGCGCCCCGGAAGAACTGCCGGGGCTCGTATTCGATCCGGCGGCGCCTCCGTTCTCGCTGGCCCGCCGGAGCCAGGGACCGGTCCAAGTGGATCGCTTCGCCGCCACCGCAGATGACGGGGAGACGGAGCAGCTGATGGCCTTGTGCGTGGGCGGTGAGCTTCTCGGCTTCTGGTACTTCAGCGTGCCCTCGGAGCGGGCGGCGGCGCCCGGGTTCTCCCGCCTCTGCCAGGGGGTGTCGGGGCAGCTCGCGGAGCTTCTCGTCCGCCGGCAGCGACGGCTACTGCCTGTGGTGACGCGCAGCTTGGCCGGCGCCCAGCGCCTCAAGTTGAGCCTGGCCGCGCTGGAGCAGGCCTTCGAGCTGCTGACGAACCGCCTCGCCCGGCTGACGGGTGTCCTCACCCGGGGGGCCCAGCCTGTGGTCGTCTACGATCTCTTCGGACGGGTCCAGGAGGCCAGCGACTCGATGTCGGCGCTCCTTCAGCGCGAGGCGATCTCCCCGGCGGAGGCGACGGCCGCCGATCTGCTGGCAAGACTCGCCAACCAGCCCCTGGAGGAGGCACGAAAGCTGATCGAGTTCGTCGTCTTCGACGGAACCCGGCTCTCCCTGCCAGTGATACTCTCCGGAACCCCGGATCGGAACTTCGTCCTCCACCTATGGGCTCTGGAGACGGTCGAAGAGGAAGCGCCCGACGGTGAGAACACTCCTTTCGGTCTTCTAGGAATCCTCCTGGAGCTTTCGGATACCACCGCCATGACCCGCATGCGGGGGCTCGAGGCGAAGCTCGTCGTGAGTCTCCGGACCCGGCTGCGAGACGATCTGACCTCCGTCAAGCTCGAGGCCTCCATGCTCGACGCCGGCCTGACAGGCCCGGAGGCGCTGAAGCAGATCGCATCGACGATCCATAGAAAGGTGCAAGCCGCCGACAAGGTCATCGACGAATTCTCGTCCTATCTCACGGGCAAGCGAGGGCTTCCTGGCGCGGAGGAACGGTTCCCTGTCGATTTGAAAGCGATCGTGCAGGAGTCCGCTGACGCCGTCCGGTGGCGGGCCGAGCGCCAAGAGGTCGGGATCGAAGTTGAATCGCCGGCGCTGGTGACACAGGCGCTGGCCTCGCCGCGGCTTCTGCGAGAGCTCATGAACGCCTTGTGGCAACTGTTTATGCGGGACACGGTGCCCGATGGAGTGGTGACAGCCACCTTGACCCAGGAAGTGGGCGAGATCCGGCTGGGCGTCACCAACGAGGGAGCGGGGATCGGCCTTCCGAAGGAGACCGTCTCTGCCCTGGCCGCCGGGACCCCCATGGACACTCCGGACCTGGAGGTCCTCCGTCTCTCCCGCGACCCCATTCTGGCCTGGGGCGGGACCTTTCAGATCCAATCCGCACCGGGCGCCGGAACCCGCCTCGACCTGACCCTGCGAGCATTCCTGATAGATCTTCATGGAGGAACCGGCCATGTCAACACTGTCTGATACGCCACGCCGCAGGCTGCTGGGGATCGATGACGATGAGCAGATCATCGTCTCCAGGCCGGCTCAGCTCCCCATTCTCGCGGGGAAGCTCGACGCGCTCACCGGGAGCTGATCGCTCGGGCATGGACGTCTTCCCCATCCAGCTGTTTCCCCAGGGCGGTCTTGCCTACTCCGTCGTGACCACGGTCTGGGTGGGCGTGATGATCGTGGCGGGCTTCAATCTCCGGCTGGGCTGGTCCGCCGCTGGCCTCGTCGTGCCAGGCTACCTGGCTCCTCTCATCCTCACCCAGCCAGCTTCCGCCGTCGTCACCTGGGTGGGAGGCATGGCCGCTTACTTCCTCGTCTGGATCTTCTCGGAGGCCCTGTCCCGCCTCGGCTACTGGTCCAGCCTGTTCGGACGAAGCCGGTTCTTCGCCTTTCTCCTGGCGGGGGTGTGGGTCCGGCTCGCCTTCGACGGCTGGCTGCTTCCGGCCCTGGAACCTGTTCTGGTGGAACTCCTGGGCGAAGGAGCCTTGCCGGATGGCCGGCTCAGCACCTTCGGACTGATCGTCATCGCCCTCATCGCCAATCAATACTGGCTCACGGGCTTCATCCGAGGGCTCGCCCCGCAGCTCGTCACTACGGCGCTCACCTGCCTGACTGTTCGATACGTCCTGATGGGGCTGACCAACTTCAGCCTCACCTCCCTGTCCTACATGTACGAGGACATGGCGATCTCCTTCGAGGCGGCGCCCAAGTCTTACATTCTCCTCCTGACGGGGGCGTACCTGGCGTCGCGGCTGAACATGCTCTATGGCTGGGACTTTCACGGCATTCTGGTGCCGTCCTTGCTAACGCTCCTCTGGCATGACCCCTCGAGGATTGCCTCGACCTTCCTCGAGACCATGGTGATCCTCTCGTCAGCAAGCTTGGCCCTGCGGAGCGGGCTCTTCAAGGGAATCACCATGGAGGGCTCTCGCAAGCTGCTTCTGTTCTTCAACATCTCCTTCGCCTACCGGTTTCTCCTGAGCTACGCCATCGTCGCCTTCGCATCGGAAACGTCGGAAACGAAGGTGTCCGATGTCTTCGGCTTCGGTTATCTGGTCGCGACGCTGATGGCGGTCAAGATGCACGACAAGGAGATCCCGGCGAGGCTCACCCGATCGGCTCTGCAGTGCTCGCTGATGGCTGCCGTGGCGGGCAATTTTCTGGGCTTCGGACTGACCTTGCTCCCCCTGAACCCTCCGGGACTTGCCATGTCACTGGAGGCAGGATCGATGGCGGCGCCGGTCGACCTCGGCGGCTTGGGCCTGAACGACCTCCTCCGGGTCCGGTCGGCGGGGCTCGTGGCGGCGGCCTTCCTCAACGAGCCGCCGCCACCGGACAGGAAGGAGCTGGCGGTCTTCCGCTGGGCCATCGCGGCCATCGCGGCCGCCGGGGCGCCCTGGAGGGGCCCGGAGCTCTCGGGACCTCTCGCCGCTCTGGAGAGTCTCGGCTTCTCGGCGGGACTCTTCGAAGGCGACAGACTGCTCATTGCCGACGAGGGACCGGGCATTCCCAAGGGCCTGTTCCTCCTCGACGGCACGGCTCCTTCAGGACTGCTGATCCAGGTTCCCGCTCCGGAGCTGAACCGGCACGCCCTCGAGGTGGGACTTTTCCTGTTCCAGCGCCTCCGGGCGGGAAGCTTCGCCGCCGCCGGCGGCCGAGTGACAGCGGACTCCGGGAGCTACTTCCATGCCTTTCACGAGACCATGGCGGATCGCAATGTCCTTCAGATCGTCACCACAGGGGATCCCCCCCCTGGATTCCAGGACCCGACGACGATCCTCAACGTGAAGCGCGTCATCCCGGCAGGGCTGGACCTGAGTCTTCTCAACCGGTTGCTACCCGACTACCGGGTCGAGTGGCGGCCCGCTCCGGGAGCGAACGCACAGCGGGACGCGGTGGGTCGCGGCTTCGCGCAACTCACCCTGGCTTCAGCGGATCGGCGACGTCTGCTCGCTAGCGACGTGGCCGCCTCGATCTCCGTCAAGCAAACGGTCCTGCGGGAGAGCCTCGCCCGATACGTGGTCGAGAACCTCCTGGCGCACCCGGGAGAGATGGCCCCGGCGGGCTCGGAGCTCTACGTGCCGCCATCGCCCTTAGACCTGGTCTACCTGGATAGAAGTGTGTTGACACCTCTTGAGAAAATCGCCGCGAGAAGCCGCGCCGGAAGCCCGCTGGATGACTCCGCCCTCCAGGATCTCCGGATCGCCGGCGCCGCCGCAACCACCTTCGGATACGAGATTCGATGGCAGGCCCACACTTCGGAGGGACGAGAGTATCTCCTGCTCCAGGAGATGCCGGCGCCAGCGGAAGGGCGCCGGTTCTGGGGAACCTGTGTCTTCCGTCTCGGCCCGGCGGCCCCGGCCCTGGTCACCGTTCCGAGGCCTGCCTACGAGTCGCGCACCTTCGAGTTCGGAGCGGACCTCTTCGAGCGGCTCCAGGGCAGCCATCTGTTCTTCGCCAGGGCCCATCCCTTGACCAATCGTGACGGCTCCTCCGACACGACCCTTCGCTCCAGCCGCCCGGGCCTGCTTCACCTCGCCACCCAGATCGCCTTGCGTCAAGACTTCTATCGGAGCCGGCTGGTCGTCGAGTGCCGAGGATACGGAGGACGCCCGGACCGGACCCCTCCCAGCTCGGAAGCGCTCCTGGCCGTTGCTGACGGCACCACCCACGTCTCGGCCCTCGACCCGATCCTTCGTGCCCTTCATGGCACGATGACGGCCGCCGGGATCGACGTGGCTCTCGCCGATGGCACGGCGGGCTCCACCGGCTACGGGATGTCTGGAAGCCCGTACCTGGCCTACGCCATCGACCTGGGATTCGATTCGGTCTGCACGCTCTGGATCTCGCCATCGACCCGGTCGTCCTATGCCCAGTCCGAGGAGGGCGACATGGAGGAGGCGCAGTTCGAGGCCGCCGGAGTCCCGTCGCTTCACGAGGCTTTGCCGGCCCACCTCCTCGCTCTCGCCGAAGCGGGCAGCTCCGCCCCGATTCCCCCTGGCATGGAAGAGCTGGTCGATCGATTCGTCATCTCCCGCGACGTGATGGCCCTCGTGGTGCTCCGGGAGCAGTTCCCTGACTTCCGCTTCAAGCGGCTCGTCGATCCGGAACAGGGACGCAGCTTTCTCCTTGCCGGATCTCCGCCGGGCTCGATCCCCCACGTGGCGAGCCTATCGGCCAGAAACGCCAGGGGCGCTCCTCGGATCCTGACGGAATTTCCGGAAGCCGAATCGATAGTGCATTTCATGAAAAGCGGGGTCCCATGGCTGATGATCCGAGAAGCCCCGTGAACCGGCTCTGCATGGTTGTGGCAGCGATGCTCGTGGGACTGACGGCGGTCTCTCCCGGACAGGAGGGCCAGACGGAGACAACGCGTAGCTTCGCCTATGTCACCGAGACGCGCCGGTGGCTGCAGTTTCCCCTCACCCCGAACGCCTGGAACCTCCGCTTGCTGAGCAACGCTGCGATCCCGCCGGAAACGCCGGAAGACTCGGGAGAAGAGTGGGGCTATTCCCTCGAGGTCGAGGTCGACTCCGGCAGCGGAGAGATCCTGCTCTCTCGGATTCTGGAGCTTCGAACCCGCTCGAGCAGCCTCACCAACGAACGGAGCGGAGCCCCGGCTTCCAGCCCTCGTTTCGTCGGCTCGGACCTCCGTCCCGCCGACACACGGGTGACCCGGCTGCGTCTCCCGGTCGCTCGCAGAGCAGCGTTCCTGAGGGTTGCGCTGGCTTCCGCCACGCCGCCGATCCGGGACGTGACGGTCCGGGTCTACGTCGAGGAGACTCTCGCGAGGCGGAAACTCTCCGGGGTCTGGCAGCGGCTGTCCGATCGGTCCCGGGAGCATCTCGGACGCAACAGCGCTCACCCTGTCGAAATGCTGTCCGAGGTGGAACAGCAGCTTCTGGCCGGGAGGTCATGGAAGCCTCTCGCGCCGACAGGAATCGAGGACGAAGCCTGGGTCAGGCGAAATCTAGAGATGCCCGCCGACGCTCGCTCCGTTCCTGCGCCTCCGGAGATCCCTCCGCTAGGGCTGATCACCGGTCCAGGACAGATCGCCTCCATACCTGTTTCAGCGGAATTGACGAGCCTCAGACTCGAGGTGCAATGCACCGATGGGCCCCAGAAGGGCGCCGTCGCCCAGATCACCTGGCACGGACGGGCGCTCTCGGGCAGCAGGAGCTGGGACTTGCCCCTCGTCGCGCCAATCACGGAGAAGGTGTTCACCATCGGGCCCGGCGTGATAGAAGTGGCCCCCTCAGAAGCGGCGGCGGTGCGCGTCTACTCCGTCGAACCGGGCGGCACGGAGATCACACCGGATCCGGTGCAGCTCCGGATCTATCCTCTCGCTCCCGATGCCCCCCTCGAGTACCGGCACATCTCCGTCTCCGGTGACGCCACTCCCTTCCGGATCGATCTGCGCCGGCTGATTCGCGGCGAGTTGGATCCGCAGGGAGAGCCAGCGGCGGTCACCTGCACTCTCCTCGCCAAAGGGGGCGAGGTCCTCGACTCCTGGCTGCTGGCAGCCGATGGGCCGGCCAGTCTTCATGAGCGGGTCGCCGGGCCCGGCGGCGGCCCGG
>JAJFLN010000518.1 GCA_021772705.1 Candidatus Cloacimonadota bacterium
TCTGCGAGACCAGATGAAGGCCATCCAGAAGGAGCTGGGAGATTCGGATCAGACCTTCGCCGAGATCGAGGAGTACAAGAAGAAGATCGCCGAGGCGAAGATGACGGAGATCGCGGAGGAGAAGGCCCTCTCGGAGCTGGACAAGCTCTCCAAGATGGCCGCCGCCAGCGCCGAGGCCGGCGTGATCCGCAATTACCTGGACATCATGATCGAGCTGCCATGGGCCGTGAACACCAAGGACCGGCTCAACATCGTCCGGGCCGAGAAGATCCTCGACGAGGACCACTTCGGCCTCGATGAGCCGAAGGCACGGATTCTGGAGCACCTGGCTGTCTGCAAGCTCAAGCGATCCATCAAGGGCCCCATCATCTGCCTACTGGGACCTCCGGGAGTGGGCAAGACCTCCCTGGCACGATCCGTTGCCCGGGCCATGAACCGCAAGTTTCAGCGAATCTCTCTGGGTGGCATGCGTGATGAGGCCGAGATCCGGGGTCACCGCAAGACCTATGTGGGAGCCATGCCAGGCCGCATCATCCAGACACTCAAGCGGGCGGGATCGAACAATCCGGTGATCCTCCTCGACGAGATAGACAAGACCGGCTCGGACTTCAAGGGCGACCCCGCCAGCGCACTTCTGGAGGTTCTGGACCCGGAGCAGAACTCGACCTTCACGGATCACTACCTGGGGGTGCCCTTCGACCTTTCAAAGATCCTCTTCCTCACCACGGCGAATGTGCCCCATACGATCCCCGAGCCTCTGCGGGATCGGATGGAGATCATCAGCGTTCCGGGCTACACGGAAGAAGAAAAGATCGGAATCGCCGAGCAGCACCTGGTAAGGAAGCAGATCAAGGAGAACGGTCTCACCCGCCGCCCCGTGGAGTTCACCCGGACAGCGCTGGTCCAGATCGCCCGGTACTACACCCGGGAAGCCGGTGTCCGGGAGTTCGAACGGAAGATAGGTGCCGTCTGCCGTAAGATCGCCAAGGAGATCGTCTCCAAGAAGCGACGCACCAAGGTTCGCCTGACCGAGAAGTCCATCAAGAAGTACCTGGGCAACCACAAGTACCCCTACGGACGGGCCGAGGAGAAGGACGAGATCGGAGTGGTCATGGGGCTGGCCTGGACCCAGGTCGGAGGGGTTTCCCTTCAGATCGAAGCCATAGCCATGCGCGGCTCCGGCAAGCTGTTGCTCACGGGCTCCCTCGGCAAGGTGATGCAGGAGTCCGCTCAGGCAGCTGTCAGCTATGTCCGGAAGAATTACGCGCGATTCGACATTCCGAAGGACTTCTACAAGCAGGTCGATCTTCACGTGAATGCCCCGGAGGGCGCCACACCCAAGGACGGTCCATCAGCTGGCGTCACCATCGCTTCGGCGGTCATCAGCGCTCTCAGCGGCACCCCGGTGTCCAAGGACATCGCCATGACCGGTGAGATCACCCTCAAGGGCAAGGTCATGGCCGTGGGAGGCATCAAGGAGAAGGTCCTGGCAGCGTTCCGCCTGGGTATCGTCACGATCATCCTGCCGGAAGAGAACAAGAAGAACCTGGAAGAGATTCCGAAGAAGATCCAGCGGAAGTGTCAGTTCCACCTGGTGAAGCGTCTCGACGAGGTCATCGACATCGCCTTCGTGAAGCAGGACGGCAAACCTCGGAAGCTTCCCTGGCTCTCGCTCAAGGAAGGCCAGAAGCGAGTCAAGCGCGCCCAGCAACGGCGGGTTGCGATGTCACGAGCCGGCAGCGCCGAAGAGGAATAGGTTCGAAGGTAGCCGTCGCCTCGCTCAAGGCTGGGCCGGAGAGTCTCGATAGTCATGGTGTGCCAGGGCCGAAAGGCCCGGGCAGAGGAGCTCTCACCACCATGACTGACTTCAACTTCAATCGCGGAGTTCTGACCGTCCTGGGTCTTCTGGTCTCCCTCGGTGCTTTTCAGGTAACCGCCGAGGCCGGCCCAAGACCCTCCAGAAGCCGGCTGATCTCCCCGGCCCGGGATGATGCAAGGGTCGCCAGGAGCTTGCAGGAGTACCTGCAAAGCTACGGCGGAAATCAGATCGGCGGTCACCGCTTCGAGCTCGTGCTGTCCACTTCCGGTCCCAGGCCCGCCATTCCCGGAACCAGCAAGGACCGGGCTCGCCTGCGGGTCGAGCAGGCCGAGCTGGTGGCCCTGACGCGGAGCCTCCTGCCAGGAGGGCAGACTCGCAGGGTCGGCAAGGCGATCGAGAACCGCCTCTTTCCCGTCCTTAGGTCCATCTACCCCAGGGCCCACCTCTCGGTGACGGTCCACGACGGAACCCGCACGTTGACCCGAGCCGAGTGGCTGCCGAAGCAGGTCAGACCAGAAACTCGCGTTCTTTAGACCCCGCCCGCGGTGCCTACTCGAAGGCCGATTCGTCGAGCATGGATTCGGCGGGGGCTGACGCAGGTATGGGACCCTCCAGGACGTAGGTCGCGTTGGTCCGGACCCGGTGCCCGTCGGTGGTGTCGAACATCAGCTCGCCCATCGGAAGCTGACTGACCGAGCCTCTCAGCTCGAAGTGCCTGAGAAGCCTTCCGGTCGGATTGTAGAGGCTGAGAGTGGCCCCTTCGCCGGGATTGAACTGAATCGGCTTCTGCGCCGGCTCCAGTGATGCCGCCAGCGGCGGCGCCTGAAGGGCTCCCTGGGCCCGGGGAGCCACGTTGACGGCAGGAGCGGGCGGGGCCCAGAGGCGACCGGCGGCAAAGGCGCCTCCCAGAAGGGCAGCAGCCAGGAATCCCATGAACAGCTCTTTCATCTCCATCCTCTCGACGTACCCAGTGACTCGTCTGATACGTTCACATGCCCCTCCCCGTTCGGCCCGAGCCTGTCGAGGGCCAGGCGTGATACCGTCGGTTCATTGCCCGTGATGTTCTTCAAAGGAATCGTATCTCGTCTTCCTCGTCGGGACCCTCGACGATGTGGACCGGATCGTCCTCTTTGCCTCCGTCACCGGAGTCATCCTCGTCCCTGGCTTGGCCTGTCTCGGTGGCTGCCTGCCGGATTCTCTGCCAGACGTACTTCTTCTTCAACTCCGCATAATCGGCGAAGTGTTCGAAGAAACGGTTGCGATTATACCTGTAGAACCTGGGGTAATCGATGTGATCCAGGTCCGACAGTAACCGGCCGATCAGGTCCTCTTCCTTCAGAGGCTGAGCGAGCTTCACCCTGGACTCCTCCGACAGCCCGTCGAGCTGCTCGGACTGGAGCGGGATCTTTCGACGCATCAGGGCGGCCACCGCCGTCAACTCGTGCCACGCTCGGGGCAGGCTGGATCGCCGGGAAGCAATGGCGGGACTTCGATCCGGCAAGGACAGACTGAAGGGATCGATTCCTGCGGCCAGGAGGGCTTCGTCCTCGATCTCCTGAAGCCGGCGGGGCACGAGAGAGCCATCGAACCGGACCAGCCCCATCTCCTCCAAGCGGCGGGCCAGGCGCGGCGAGGACAGCTTCACGATCTGGGCGAGTCCCTGATAGGTCTCGGAGAGATCCGGCTTGCCGTAGGGAGGGGGGTGGAGGAGCAGATCCTGACCTTCACCGGGAAGCCAGTAGACAGAGCCAAGTATGGGGGCACAGAGGGAGCGAACCGGTCCTGACAGGCTGGGAAGCCGAACCGACATCAGCCCGGCCTTCGAACCGCCGCAATCGGCGGCCAGATCCACCATGGACTGGATGTAGTCCCGGGAGAGATGATTGTCGGAATTCTCCAAACCGGCGTCCAGATCCAGGAGTTGCAGGATCTTCACGAGGGAGCCGCTGGGGGTCCTGAACTCCACCTTGAAGGACTCCATCATGGAGAGCTCTTCCAGGGTGGAGGCTACGCCGGGCTCGATGGTCAGCAAGGCGATAAGAGGTTCTCTGGACGTGACGGACCGGATCAGAGAGGCTCCCTGGTCGAACAGCCGTTCCAGGGCCTGGGACTCGAAGCTGAATCGCTCGTGCCGGTGAGCCAGCCGGGACTGGTCCTCATCGAGGATGATCCAGACGGCGGTGCCGTCGGGGACAGCCCCCGGCTCGGCACGCATGGCCTGCTCCAGCTCGGGACAGACGCCGGCTCGATCGATGACGAATGTGCTGGAATTCAGTTTCAGGCCCAGAGAACTGGCGGCTTGCCGATAGGCTTCAGCCTGTTCGCCTGAGATGACCCGGGTCGCACTCAGACGAGACAGAGGCGGCGGCCTGGGCTGCCGGGACTCGGCTTCGGCTGTCACTGCACCTCTCCTCTGGAGTCGAGGGTGAAGATCGTCGCCGGCTCCCCCTTCTCGTCCACTCCGCCGAGCTGGTCTTTAAGATCCGGATTGCAGAGCAGGTACCGGCTCCGTTGCTCGATGAGATGGACCGGTCTCCCGCCTTGTCCGGCGATGAGGTCCTCCATCAGGGTGGGGCGCATCAGGGGCGTCTCCAGGATCAACCTCTCCAGGCTCAGCTTCAGGATGAAGGGATGTTTCTGGTCCTGGAACAGCCGCTTGACCGTCGGGTTGGTGGCACAGCCTGGGGCATAGTAAGGCCCGATGGTGTACCGATCGACGCTCTTGGGAACCACCCCGTCGCGGAAGAACAGGGACTCCACGACCTGGGGCAGGGGCCGCTGGAACTCGGACCGTATCTTCTCATAGGTGGGAGAGTTTCGGGAAATCTCCTCCAGGGGACGGCTGTTCCTGTCCTGGGTGAAAATGGTGGAATAGAACCGGAAGAGACAGGTGCGGTCATCCCAGCCCCGCCAGGTGAGCTTGTAGAAACGGAAGGCCTCCGTCTCCTTCTGCAAGATGGGGTGCATGATCTTGAACTCTTCTGCGACCTCGAACCCCCGGACCTTCTCCAGGTGATGCCTTCTCGCCAGTGCGGAGTACTCCTCCTCCGGAAACTGGCCGGTGAAGATCTTGGCCCGCATCTGCTCCAGAAGCTGCTCCTGGGAGGTGGAGTTCCGAAGGCCTCTGGCGGCGGCGGAGGACTCCTCGAAGAGATAGAGCAGGTCCTCCGTGTGGGGGAAACCGGAGTCGTCGGTGTCGATCTCCCCCCTGGGCAGCAGCCCGGGCTGGCGATAGAGGGGAGCCATAGCCTCCATGGTGTTCACCAGGAGCCGGCAATAGTGAGCCACGGCGGCCCGCTTCAGCAGGGTCAGAACCTTGATGAGGCCCTTGAGCCGATAGGCCAGCATCAGCAGGTGGTCCGCTTCGGGAGGAAGAGGCTCCTCCTCGTCGTCTATGACGAGCAGGTCTTCCATGTCACTCCAGGCCTCGCCGGATGATCCGGGAGGCCTTGTAGATGATGAACAGGTCGAAGAGCAACAGCAGGCAGGATGACCGAAGAACGAGCATGCCTGAGATCCCCGGTCCGAGCATAGCGTTTCGGATCGCCTCGATGGCGTGAGTCAGGGGGTTCAGCCAGACGGCGAATCCCATCCATCCGGGCATCACGTTCTGAGGCATCAAGGCCGTCGACAGGAACAGCATGGGCTGGGAGATGAAGGCCGTGACGGCGAAGAAGGCGGCGTGGCCCGGGAAAATGAAGGCCAGCATCATGGAGAGGACCGTGAACCCCACGGAGAGCAGGAACGCTATCCAGGCGATGATCAGCAGCCCAGGGAGTCCACCGGCGACAGTGACACCCATGAAGTAAGCCACCAGTAGCATCAGGGCCCCCTGGGCGAGGCTGAAAACGGAGGTGAAGATGAAACGGCTCACGATGAGGGAGCTCCTGAAGGAGGGGGTGACCAGGATCTTGGACAGCATTCCTGTCTCCCGGTCGAACAGCAATGGGATGCCGCCCATCATGGCGTTGCCCAGAACGGTGAGAGCCAGCACTCCGGCGGTCTGGAAGGCCAGGTAGTGGTCCGTCCCGAATGCCCCCGGATTCCATCGGGCCACGCCAGCGAACATGTTTCCGAAGAGCAGTAACCAGAGCAGAGGCTGGATCAGCCCGAAGGTGATCATCGTGTGTTCCCGCCGGGTCTGCAGATACCACCGCCGGGTCAGAGCACGAGTCTCCTGGAGGAAGGCGGGCAGCGTGCCAGGCTCTATGGCCAGCACCGGTGCCTGGGCGGCTCCGTCCTCTTGCATGTCACTCATGTCCGTGCCTTCATCGTCTCGATTTTCGGTCTGTGTCAGTCCCGCAAGGAGTGGCCCGTGAACTTGAGGAACACGTCATCCAGGCTCGGGGGCGAATAGGTGAAGCGGTCCACGTGCACCCCTCGGTCGGTGAGGGACTTGAAGACCTTGGGCACGCTGTCCTGGCCAGGTTCGATGTAGATCAGCATCCGGTCCGTGGCCACCACGTCTCTGATGAATGGCAGGCCCCGCAGGTCCGCCGCGAGTTGCTCCAGCTCCGGCCGGGCATCATCCTCCACCAGGGTCAGGGTTACCACGTCGCCACCCACGGAGGTCTTCAGCTCCGCCGGAGTGCCGCAGGTCTGGATCTTCCCATGATCCATGATGGCGATCCGATCGCAGAGTTGATCCGCCTCCTCCAGGTAGTGGGTTGTCAGCAGGATCGTCGTTCCCTGCTCCCGCAGCGTCCGTATGAACTGCCAGATACGGGTTCGAGTCTGTATGTCCAGGCCCAGGGTCGGCTCGTCCAGCACAAGCAACCTGGGGCGATGAATCAGACCACAGGCCAGATCGAGGCGCTTCTTCATTCCTCCCGAGAAGGTTCTGACCTGATCATCTGCCCGGTCTGTCAGCTCCACCAGATCGAGGATCTCACCGATTCTCTCGGCCTGCATCGACGGGGGAATGTGGTAGAGGCCCGCCTGCAGTTCCAGGTGTTCCCGAGCCGTCAAGGACCGATCGAGGGCCACCTCCTGCCCGACGTACCCGATGCGCTCCCGGGCGCTATCGGGGACCTTCACTACATCGATATCCTCGAGAATCACGGTTCCGCTAGTGGGCCGAGCGAGGGTCACGATCATCCGGATCGTCGTCGTCTTGCCCGCGCCGTTCGGCCCCAGGAGTGCGAAGATCTCACCACTCCGAATCTGGAGATCCACCCCATCCACGGCCCGGATACCGCCATCGAACACCTTCGTCAGCCCCGAAGCCACCAGGAAGTCGCCCGATACCGAGTTGCCTGTAGTCATGCGGGGAAACTAGCAGTAGCCGAGGACGCAGTCAATATGGGGCATTGGTACAGGGCCTCGGACCTCGGACCTCGGACTTCGGACCTCGGGAAAGACCGGGGGGCAAAAGTTGCAAATTTGTGCCTCACGCCACTTGACACCGAGAGTCTTGGCGAGTTTGCTCTTCGCCCGTAGCCCGAGGCCCATCACCCGAGGGCCGGCCGCCACTCTGCGGTCCAACGAACCAGGGCCACTGCCACTCCCAGGAACAGGCCGAGGGCGAAGTAGAGGCCCAGGGCGAGGGACTCGGGCTGGAAGGAGGTGACTCCCACGGCGATTCCGCTGACCAGGAGGAGGCAGAGGGAGCGGGAGCGGCGGCCTCGGAAGTCGACACCGTGGAAGACAATGCCGAAGGCCATCAGCAGGGCCAGGGCAAAGGCCAGGGAGCTGTGGAAGCGAGCTGTCTGGCGACTGACGATCCGGGCCTCCAGGTAGGGAGCCGCGCTGTCGGAGTCGACGATGTCCTGGGAGAAGTGACTCACGGTCTGCATCTCCGGGAAGGGCACCCTGAGGGGAGGAGCCGTCTCCTCGAAGAGACGGAGTGTGCGCACCTGTCCTGAGTCCTCGCCAGCGTCACCAGCGTAGGAGACCTCCCGGTAGTAGGTGTCGCTCTGGAGCGAGCCGGCCACGGGCAGGGCTTCCAGTTCCGGGGGCAGGGAGAGGTTCCATCTGACGGTGCTGACAGGCAGATGGACCCGAGGCAGCTTGAAGGTGATCCTGTCGCCATCGCGCAGGGGCTTCTGGTTCTGCAAGTAGGTGACTTCCACGGGAAAGGCAGCGGCCTGAGTATTCCGGACTCCCGACTTCTCGAGTGGGATCAGGAGCTCTCCGTCCGCCGTCGACCCGGGGGCCACGGCGGTGCCGGAGACGAAGCTGTCCAGTACTCGGGCGCCTTCAGGCAGCCTCAGCCGCAGGTACTGTTCCGTGTTGTTCTTCACCAGATAGCGAGCCCGCCCCATCACGATGCCATCGCGGCCGACGTGGGTCTGGACCTCTGCCAGATCCGCCACGGCGGCCAGGACCCGTACCTGCCGGAACCGCTCTACCTGGATTGCCAGGGATGGCTCCTCCCGCAGGTCCATCCCTGCGTAGCGGCGCAGGGAGTAGAGCAACTTGGGAGTCCCGCCCAGACTGGCCCGGATGGAGGGAGGTGTCCGGGTCAGGTCCAGGGACCGGAGCCCTTCGGCGCCAGCCTCGACGGTCAGCTTCAGGCTGCGCTGGGCCGCCACGGCCAGGGTGATCGTCTCTCGATGGGCCCCCTCAACGGAGGGCAATCCGAGGCCGTAGGCGCCGTCACCCTGCCGGAGCAGCTCGGCCACCAGCGTCACCTCGGCCTTCGCCTGCAGCGGCGAGGCCCACTCGATGCTGAGGTGCTTCCGTCTCGAGTCGCCGGCCGTGACGGTCCATCCGGCCAGGAGGGGGGATCGGACATCGATGACGGTCAGCTCCGCTGGCAGCTCGATTCGAGTCGTCACCACAGGCCTCTGCCGGACATCGATGCTCAGGAGGCCCTCCAGCCGGATCGATCTCTCTCCCACTCGGGCGATCAGCTCGGCCCCGGACTCGATCCTGGGCTCGACGGACACGGAGGAGGTGTCGGCAGAGGCCGGGTCCACTCCCCTCTCTCGACCCGCTGCAGTCCACTGCAGCCGCATGTCCGAACCGGGGGGAAACCAGCCCGTTCGTGAGGCCGTATCCACCACTCCACGAGAGACCTGAAGGCCGTCGTGGCTCTCGCTCGCCAAAACGACGCTATTGATGGCAGCGCTGGGGACTGGACAGGACATCCGAAACCGGTCGCCCTGACGGTCGACCCTGGCGGTCATGGTCTGGACCACCTGGGCTACGCCCTCTCCGTCAATGAGGAACTGGCCTGGTTTTCCGTCAGGCAACAGCCGCTGGCTAGCGACGGGGGACTCGACGTGGCTCGAGGCGAGCCGGACGCCGGCGCCGGCCAGGTTCAGCTTCTTCCATCCCTTGCCGGTGAGGCGCAGGGTGTAGCGGGCCTCGATCCGGGCCCGGGTCGCTTCGGGATGGACCCGGTAGACGGCTTCCTCGATCCGGGCTGAAGCGCCGCGCTTGGCCCGCATGGCCGAGCGGGTTGCCTGCTGTGTGGGCCGCGATGCCTCCCGGACCAGCTCCAGC
This sequence comes from Candidatus Cloacimonadota bacterium, assembly GCA_021772705.1. GTDB lineage: Bacteria > Muiribacteriota > UBA6191 > JACPRK01 > JACPRK01 > OFTM100. The sequence goes on from JAJFLN010000518.1 coordinate 9,269, forward strand.
AGGGAGGACCGGGCGATGAGTCGTTCTCCCGTTTCGGAGGTTCCGGCTGGACGATAAACCCGGACTTCCAGATCCGGCGCGGCCTGAGCAGGCGCGGTGGAGAGACAGGTCAGCGTGCCCGCCAGGAACAGAGCCTTCATCAGTCGGCCCTTGAAGATGACCAGGACCGTACCGGTGAGTATCCCGATGGACCAGGCCGCGAAGGCCTCCGAGGCCAGGGCCGGCGAGTAGGCGTCGATTCCCAGAAGAGCGGCCAGGAAAGCACCCAGTGCCGCCACATCGAGGGTCATGGATCGACCGCTGGCCGCGGGGATGATCAGGAGGAAGGCCAGCACCAGTCCTGTCAGCCAGCAGAGCATCCGGACTTGCAGGAAGTGCTGCCGGGAGAAGTAGCTCGCCTCGAACTCCGGGGTCTGACCCGCCGGCAAGAACCCCCGGAGCAGCAAGGTGTACTGGCCCGTTCGGGGAATCCGGAAGTTGATCGGATTCATCCTGTCGTCCCGGGCCGTCCGGACCCGGTGCTTTGGCGAAGTCGACTCGTTCTGGTGAGCATGGTCGTGAGAGCTACTGGAGACCGGGTCCTCGAAACCATAGATCCGGGCACCGCTTCCGGGGATGGAGCCATGAACCTGGCAGGCAATGCCGGCACCTCCATGGGCGGCGTGATAGTTGGAGCCGCTCCGGCTGCCCTGCCCCGGGTCCCTGGGGATGGTCTGCAGGTAACCGCCTTCGACCAGTTCATCGAGGAAGGTCAGCCCCACATCGGTCCGGAGGGTGTTGTTGTCCAGGTTGTACATCTCGACGGCTCCGGCGATGGTCTTCTGGTTGGCATAACAAGCCCGGACGTTTGCTCGCTCCCGGGCAGCCCGGAAATTTGGAACCGAGATGGCGGCCAGGGCGATGATGATGAAGCAGACTCCGGCCAGCAGGAGCATGGGGGTGGCCGCGGGACGTGCCGTGCCTCTCAGGACGGCCAGGGCCATCCGGACGAGAGTGAAGAGGAAGAAGAAGATGAAGCCGATTGCCAGGGATCCGGCTGCCACGTCGTAGAGCAGGCGATCCAGGAGCCACTTGGCGGCGGCGACCATGACGAACTCCACATCTTCTGCCGTGTCCTGCAGATCGCCTCGGAAACGGACGAAGCGGTACTTCTCGGGAGTGAACACCTTCCAGGAGTAGTCGGCCACGGGGAGGTCGAAGGAGGGCAACCGGTAGCCGAGATTGCCGGTCTGATCGAAGCCGACGGGCAAGTCCAGCTGATAGGTGAGCTGCACAGGATAGGCCTGAAGCCGGTTCTTCGCGATACGAGATCGGGGGATGGGAATCAGGTACTGGCCCGGTTCAGCCCCGATGGCGGGCGAACAGGCGTCGAGGTCCACGAGGCAGCTGGTGATCTTGGCGGACCGGTCGAGCTGCACCGCCAGGTAGTCCCTGGAGGCGCAGGCCACCTGGAGGATCACCTTGGTAAAGCTCGTGACGCGCTTCTCGCGCTTGCCCTCCCTGTCCCGCTCGACTTCCGTCAGAATCGTGACAGCGTTGGCGTTCTCGATGACGGCGGGCAGCACCTCGGCCCGGGCCAGGCGAGTAATGGCCAGGGTCATGGAAGGGCTGGCCGTGGGATAGCGGTAGGCGAGCAGGATCGGGGTGGCGGAATGGGAGACCAGAGTCGACGGCAGGTCGCCGGGGTCGATGGGACGGATGCCATCGGTCTCCCCCGTCACAGGGGTCAGGTCGAGAGTTGAGAAGGAGGCGATGCCGAATGAGCCGTGCTGCCTGGCATCCACTCCAGAGGCGGAGATCCGGGGAAAGGAGGGTTGGAACTTCTCCCTCTTACCCAGCAGCTGATATCCAGTCAGGGTGATCCGGGTCTCGCCTCGGTGGGGCTCCCGGAAGATCACCTCCAGGGTCTTCTGGCCGCCGTCGGCCAGGGTCCGATGACCCGCCACTTCGGGGCCTGTCAGCTCCTGGACTTCCAGGTCCGCCGGCAGATCGAATCGCAGTCTTGCCAGCTTCTTGCGGGTGATCAGCACCTCCATTTCATGGCGCATGGAGATCACCTCGTCGCCGACGACGAAGAGGGAGTCGGTCCGGGCCGAGAGCCCTGGTTTCGCTCCGCCGCGATCCGGGCTCGTCAGACTCGGTGTTACTGCGGCCTCTGCCGGCCCGGCGCCGCTGGAGGTGTACCACTGGAGGCTCACTGGGCCCAGGGGAGGCAGGTCGACAGCGATGACAGGATCTCCTTCGTCCCGTGAGACGAGATCGGCGACGGCCTCGAGGCCGCCGATGCTGATTCCCGAGGCCCCGGTGGGCAGCCGCATCCGGAGGCGTCGAACCGGCAACAGAGGAGTCTTGAAAGCCAGTGAACTCTTGCCTCGGTCGGTCCGGATGGGCAAGGAGAATCGGATCTGAAGTTCCACCTCTCCCGGGCCCGACAGCTGCAGCCGAGAAACCCTTCCCCTGGCCGCCGGCGGCAGCAGGGTGGTGGGGCCATCGGGTCCCCGGAGGAGGACGACGGACTCCAGGGAGACGTCATCGTGGCAGAGAGCCAGTTCCTGGATACCCTCCTCCAGCAGGTGATACCGGAGGACAGCCTCGAACCGGGCCCGGTCGGCGGTGGCCGTACCGATGTAGGAGGCCCGAACGGAGCTGACCTTCCGTGGCTGCCCGGGAGGAGCCGGGGCCGCGCTGCGCTTCTCCCGGACCTTGCGGAGCAGTTCGGTGTAGCGTTCGCCCGAGAGGGCCACCAGGGGATCGTCGGAGAAGGCCCGCTCCCCGATGGTCTCCTCGTCGATGGGGATCGTCAGCTCCCGGACCTCGGCGTGGGCCGGGGCCTGGGATGAGAAGACCGTGATGGCCAGAGCGGCGACGATGACTCTCAGGGGACTGAAGCGGCTGTTCTGGCCAGACATGGAATCCTCCCAGCGGGCCGGCTCCGGGACCGGCCCCCTCGCGCCAGGGGCTCGTGGGGCCCCTGCTGCCCAGAAGACGGCCTGCAGCCGGGGAGGTTCAAAATCGCTTCAGAGTCCGCTAGCCTCAATACCCCCGAGATAAGACGGGTTTTATTGTGGTGGGGCTCTGCCCTGAGGCATCCATGCATCGTTGAGAAGAGCCTTGAATAAAGGAACAGGCACCTGCAAGCTGGTCGTGTTCAAGCGGCCAGGAGGTGCCTGTGAAGCGAGAGATGATTGTAGCCTGGGTTGTTGAGAAT
>JAJFLN010000519.1 GCA_021772705.1 Candidatus Cloacimonadota bacterium
CCACCATCACCAACACCCTGGTCAGCGTCGGCCACCTGGAGGACCGGGGGGAGTTCAAGAGAGCCTTCGCCGCCGCAACGGTCCACGACTTCTTCAACCTTCTCTGCGTCGCCCTCTTCCTTCCACTGGAGCTGGCATTCGGCGTCCTGGAGACCCTGAGCCTCCAGTTGACCCTCATGATCGGTTCCCTGGGGACCTCGTTGCCGAGCTTCAAGGCCCTGAACCCGATCAAGCCTCTGACCCAACCCGTGGTCGATTTCGCCGTCTCCGGCCTTTCGGGACTGCCTTCCACGGCCGTGGGCCTCGTGACACTCGCTGCCGGCACAGGCCTCATCTTCGGTTCGATCCTCCAGATCGGACGGTGTCTCAAGGGCCTCATGATTGGACGAGCAGGTCATCTGCTCCACTCCGCCGTGGGACGAGGGCCCATCTCGGGTGTCCTGTCGGGAACCCTGGCCACCATTCTGGTCCAGTCCTCCTCGACCACGACCAGCCTGATGGTCCCTCTGGCCGGCACGGGAGTCCTCAAGCTCCGGCAGGTCTATCCCTTCACTCTGGGAGCCAATATCGGCACCTGTGTCACAGCCCTGCTGGCAGCAGCAGCGGTGACAGGACCCAACGCCCACTTCGGCCTCCAGATCGCCCTGGCCCACCTCTGCTTCAACCTGCTGGGAGTCCTCCTGGTCCTGGGCATTGGATGGCTCCGGGAACTCCCACCCCTGGCAGCCGAGGCCCTGGCCGAACGAGCTGAGCGACACTCCATGGTGGCCTTCGCCTACGTGGTGATCGTGTTCTTCGTCGTTCCCGGAATCTGCCTTGCCCTGTCATCGAGGCAGTCGCTTCCCGGCACCAGGGCACCAGCAGTGATAGTTGCTGGCCCCGCCCAGGCCGGAGGCCTTCTTTTCCTCGACGCTGGCCAGGTCGACTGAAACCAGAAGCCCCTGGGTGAAGAGTGTCACGCAGGGGGGAGCCACCAGCTTTGGGGATCACAGAGCTCTCGGTGGCCACAGAGAACTCAGAGGTGTTGGGGGGGATACGAGCTCTCCACAAGAAACCTCTGTGATCTCCGTGGGCTCGGTGACCTCCGTGTAAATTCCCGGGCATCCCAGCCAAAGTCAGAACTCCCCCTGGGCGACATGCTCCCCCTCTGCTGCCTCTGTCTTGCCTCGCAAGTGGCCCCGGTCTAGAGTCCAGGCAACTCTCGACCTGCTCTCGACCCTCGCATGACTCTCCTCGTTCCGGCTGCTGAAAACCAGATCCTGTTCACCATGCTGGCGGCGTGGCTCGCCTTCCTCTACATGGACCGGGATGATCTGCTGGGCTGGAGGAACGTGGACCTGGTCATGCTCTTTGCCTGGGTTCCCATGGGGGATTACGAGGTTGGCTACATCCCGACTCAGACGGTGATGGCCTACTTGCCCCTGTTCTACTTCGTCGCCAGAGGCTTGCTGTCCTGCCGAGACTCTGGGCTCCGGAGATGGCATCTCGCCGGAGGTGATCGTCTTCTCTGGCTGGCGTTGCTGTGCACTCTGGCCTTCGGAGTATTGCTGGTCTTCATCGCCCCTCTTCCCCTGCATGAAATGGACTACTTCCGGTGGCCCGTCTCACCGACGGGTCTGGCAGGCTACGCCGGAGCCCGGCTTCTCCTGGAGGGTCACCTGCCCTACGGGAACGTCCCCGCTGACCCGCCGGGAATGGACACCTACGGGTTGACCTACTACGTCCTGTTCATTCCCTTCACTTTCCTCTTCGACGGCGAGTTCGGGACTTCGGTGTACTACCCGGGGCATCGGGTTATTGCCCTGATGTTTCACCTCCTGTCCGTGGCAGGGATGTATCTGGTCGGTCTCCGGCTCGGGGGCAAACGCATGGCCCTGGGGATGGCCCTCTTCTGGGCCGCCACACCCTCATCGCTGCTGCCCCTGTTCTGGAGCCAGCTCACGGCCTTGCTGCCGGCCTGTCTGTGCATCTTCGCCATTTCTCGACTCCACAGGCCATTCCAGGCCGGAGTGCTGCTCGCCATGGGCGCCACGGCAGCCTACTTTCCTGCCTTCATACTGCCAGCGTGGCTCGGACACTACCGCGGACGCTCACGAGTCCTGTTCCTCGCCGGATTCACCCTCATCGCTCTCACCACCCTGATCCCGTTGCTCTTCTCCGAGAGTGGAATCGGGAACTTCTTCGAGGCATCAGTCCTGCATCAGGAAGGGGCTACCTTTGGCGCCCGGTCCCCGACCTGGGGTCGCTGGAGCCCATGGGCTCATTACCCCATTATGCGGCCGCTGAAGAGGGTCTTCCTCCTCCTGTTCATCCTGATAGCCCTGGTCAGCTTCAGACTCGGGCGAGGGACAGACGTCCGGCGTCTCTGCGCACTGAGCGGAGCGGTCATCGTCGCTTCACAACTCTGGAAGTCCCATGCTCCTGGCTTCTTCGTCCTCTGGTTTCTGCCATTCCTCATGGTCGGGCTCCTCGGCCCCAGCAATGAGGAGCCCGGGGGCGCCCCCGAGAGCATCCCATGAGAGATCCGGGCTCCAGTAGCCGGCCGTGGCAGGCTCTGATTGCCAGCCTGATCCTGGGCCTGGCAGCCGTTCTGGTGGTGGGTCTGCACCTGACCAGCCGAAACAGTCGCACCATGACCCAGCTTTTCATCCCCGGGGCAGACGAGTGGAGGCTCTACTCCAGCCATGGGGCCCCCCCTCCATACGATCGAGGGCATCGGAACTGGATACACCAGAGATATGACGACGGGCGATGGGAGTCAGTCAAGCTGCCCGTGGGAAACGGCAACGAACCTCGAGTGACCTACGGCGGCAAGTCACCATCGGGTCTCAGCTTCCACGTCCGGAGGACGTTCTCCGTGGGTGAACACCTGCTCGGTTCCCGTAGACACCTCCGCCTCCGAGTGGCCTCCGACAACTGTGCCCTGGTCTTCCTCAACGGAAAGGTACTGGACCGGGATCCTGAATTCGACGGTGAGCGGGATCATGACTTCCGCCACTGGAACCGGGAGAGGTACTTCCCGGCTAATCGGCTGCGAACCGGTGAGAACGTGATGGCGGCTTTCGTACTCAACGGTTCCAACAGCAGCGATGCCCACCTCGACATTCGCCTCGATATCCAGGAAGGAGCCCTGCCCACATGGCTGAGTTTCGAGAACCTGTGGCTTCCTGCCCAGCCCTTCCTCTGGTTCATGTTCCTGGTCCTCGTGCTCCCGATTCAGCTGCTCAGATTCCTCCACGCCGCAGTCACCCGGAGCGTTGCAGCCGGCCCGGCCTCGACCCAGGACCCGCCGGAGCCGTCCCCGGCCCAGGGTCCTGTCTCGCCGCCCGTACCTCAGCCCCCTCCGATATCTGCCGATGCCTCCCGGCACTTCCAGTCGGCGGGGCGTGTCATCTCCCTGACCCACGTCGCTGTTCTGGTCCTGTTCCTGGCCGGGATCTGCATCCAGGGATATCAACGGTTTGGGCCGTCACGATTCTGGGTGCCTTTCACGTCGGAGTCCGGTCCAGTGCCATGGTTCTCGGCCCTGCAGCTCATTCTTGTCGGCGTGGCGGCCCTGATCCAGGCCGTCCTCAGGTCCTCCCCTGCAGATGTCCGGCCTGGCCGGCGTCTGGCCGGTTGGCTCTGGATGTTCATGGGGCTGGGGTTCATCTTCCTGGGCTGCGACGAGTGGTTCGAGTGGCACGATGGCCTGACAGAGGACGGGCCTCTGAGCCGGGCCACCTGGATGCCCGATATCCCGTTCATCAAACGGGGCGATGTGGTACTGCTGGGATTCCTGGCTGCCGGGGCGGTTCCGGCCTTGCTGCTACTGCGAGAGCTCTCGGCCTGTCTTCCTGCTCTGGTGGTCTTCCTCTGTGGCTGCGGGACCGCCGTGGTAGCCGTGGTCCTCGATGCCTTGAAGAGTCCCGCTCTGCGGACTCCGGAGGTGGTGGGTCTCTACGTCCTGGCAGAGGAAGGCGGAGAGATCCTGGCGGCGGCGATGTTTCTGATCAGCTTTGTCCTGGCCGGGGCAGACACGCCGGCCCGGCTTGCAGCTGCCCGGACCTGGACCGTGGTGGCTCTCTCCTCCCTGGTCTACCTTGCCCTGGCCATGGCCTTCATCCGAGGAGCCCTGGAGGGTCCAAGGGAGATGCGTCGCCTCTTCGGTGATTTCACCGATGGTGCGGTGGATTTCACTGCAGCGATCACGAGCCTGTCGTTCTTCCTGCTCCTGGCGGCTGGACTGACAGCGCTCTGGAATCACCTGATGCGTCATGCGGCAGCAGAGGCCGGGAGGCGGCCAGGTCTGTTCTGGCTGCTCTGGGGCCTGTTTCTCTGCCTGCTGGCTCTAGACGATCGGTTCATCCTCCACGAAGTCACCGACGAGACCTGGCTCTACGACTATCTTCAGGCCTGGGGAGTCACCAGATATCTCGAGGCCGGAGACTGCATCATGGCCTCCTACGCCGCCCTGGCGGCTCTGGCCGTGTCGATTCACTGGCGATTCTGCCTGTTCTCTCCCTACCGCCGGTTTCTGATCCTGGGGCTGATCTTCAGCGCCGGAAGCCTGGGAATCGACTTCTTCTTCAACGTCCGGGATCCCCTGGAGTTGCGACTCGCCGTGGAGGATGGATTCAAGGTGATGGCGGGCCTGAGCTTCCTGCTCTTTTCCGTGCTCCATCGGACCGGCGAGGACGCTTCTGTCACAGACGAGGGTGATACTGACGCAAGTGATGGCCCCCGGGACTCGTAGAGATCATGGATAGACTCTGAAAAGGAGCCAATAACTACGGTGTACCTGGGCAAGGAGAAGGGCAAGATCGTCCTGCAGGGCTTGCTCCGCTCCCGGTAGATTCGGAGCGAAAGCCTCTCCTGGGACAGGAGGCGGCGTGGCTGGCGAATCGGAGAGGCCGCGTCACTCCTTGGGCTTCTCGAGGCGTTTCCTGGCGCTGTGGTCCATCACACGCTTCCGGAGTCGAATCGAAGCGGGAGTGATCTCGGCGAGTTCGTCTTCTTCGATGTACTCCAGGGCCTGTTCGAGGGCGAAGAGACGATGGGGAGTGAGCCGGATCTCCTGGTCTGCCGTGGAGGATCGCATGTTGGTCAGATGCTTCTTCTTCGTCGGGTTGACCACCAGGTCGTTCTCTCGGGAGTTCTCACCGACGACCATTCCAGCGTAGACGTTCTCGGTGGCGCCGATGAACATGGTCCCCCGGGACTGGAGGTTATCGAGGGCCCAGGTGGTGGCGACGCCCGGTTCCTTGGCGATCAGCACGCCCCGGCTGCGGCCGGCCATGGTGACGTTCAGCTTGGGACGAAACTCCCGGAATGCGTGGTTCATGATGGCCGTACCCCGGGTGTCGGTCATCAGTTCGTTGCGATAACCGAGGAGGCCTCGGGTGGGGATGTCGAATTCGATCTTGGCGTTGACCCCGTCGTCCTCGAGGGTCATGTTGGTCATGATGCCTCTTCGTTCCCCCACCTTCTGCATGACGATGCCCGTGTGCGCCTCCGGCACGGAGACGACGAGAAACTCGTAGGGCTCGCAGATCTGGCCGTCGATTTCCTGGAACAACACCTCGGGCCGGGAGACCTCGAGTTCGTATCCTTCCCGGCGCATGGTCTCGATCAGGATG
>JAJFLN010000520.1 GCA_021772705.1 Candidatus Cloacimonadota bacterium
TTGGGGGGCTGGCCCCTTGGGGGGCCCCGTGGCCTATTCGGGACCCGTCCCCCCCCTTTGGGTGCCCCCCTCCCATGGGGGGGCGAACGGAGGAGGGGACCCCCTGGGTGACATGCACCCATCGGCGCTTCCTTACATTGATCCCGGTCCCTGCCCGTGCTACCATTCACGGTCTCTCGGTCATGGTTGACCGGGACCCCTGATCCCGCCCTGGAAACCGAATGAGACAACTCAGCCTCGTCCTGATTCTGTTGCTGGCAATTCTCGCCGGCACGACCTCCGTAGCCGCATCGGGCCGGTCCTACCTGCTTCTGCCCATGGACCGGGAACAGACGGACCATCTCCGGGCCTATGGAGTCACGTACCACGCCCTGAGCCAGAGCTTCGACGTAGAGTGGCTCCTCAACTACAGGGGGGGCAGCTTCCTCATCCCATCCTCAAAGCTCATCGAGGTTCAAGCCCGCCTCGTCGGCGTCTCCTTCGAGCGGGTCGACGCCGCGGGTCGAGAGGAGATCCTGGCCGCCATGGCCGACGGCAACACAGAGCTGGTTCTCCTGGAGAAGGCTCCCAAGATCGCCGTCTACACCCCTCCGGACAAACGCCCCTGGGACGACGCGGTCACCCTGGCCATGACCTACGCCGGCATCGAGTACGAGACCATCTGGGACCGGGATGTGCTGGACGGCAAGATCGACGAGTACGACTGGGTCCACCTGCACCACGAGGACTTCAGCGGCCAGTTCGGGAAGTTCTACGCCAGCTTCCATGCCGCCCCCTGGTACATCCAGCAGGTGAAGGACTACAAACAGGCCGCCCTGGAAGCGGGTTACCAGAAGGTGTGGGAACACAAGCACGCTGTGGCCCGGGCCCTCTACGCCTACGTCTATGACGGCGGGTTCCTCTTCGCCATGTGCAGCGCCACCGACAGCATCGACGTGGCCCTGGCGGCGGACCAGGTCGACATCGTGGCCGCCGAGATCGATGGCGATGGACCGGCCCCGGACTTCCAGCGGCGCCTCGACTTCGGCAAGACCTTCGCCTTCCGGAACTTCGACCTCGAGACCTCTCCCTACGTGTACGAGTACTCCAGCATCGACCGGAGCGACTACCGCAACATCTCCCGGCCTGATGTGGAGAACTTCACCCTCTTCGAGTTCTCCGCCAAGATCGATACCGTTGCGGCCATGCTCACCCAGTGCCACACCAACGAGATCCTCGGCTTCTTTGGACAGACCACGAGCTTCTCCAAACCCTTGCTGAAGGATGGAGTCACCATCCTGGCCGAGATGCCAGGTCAGGACCGGGTCAAGTACATCCACGGGCTGCTGGGCAAGGGCACCTGGACTTTCCTGGGAGGCCATGACCCGGCAGACTTCTCCCACGCCGTGGGGGACCCTCCGACGGACCTGTCGCTCCACAAGAACAGCCCGGGCTACCGGTTGATCCTGAACAACGTCCTGTTCCCGGCGGCGCGAAAGAAGGAGCTGAAGACTTGAGTTCCAGGGCCGCATGCGGGAGTCCCCTATGAGGACCGGTCCCGACCGGCGCTTCGAGCAGGGACTAGAGTCCTTCCGCCAGGCGGACTATCAGGCGGCCATCCGCATCTGGTCGGAGCTGCTCATCGAGGGTCACCCGGATCCCAACCTGCCTCTGTACCTCTGGGCTGCCCGTTCCGAGTACGGCAGGATGCTGGGAGCCGTGGACCAGTTCGCCGAGACTCTCGACGACGCCGGAGGAGTGGAGACCGAGCCCAGCGCCCTGTCCCTGGCCAGAAAGGCAGCCCGGGAACGCCGATTCCAGGAAGCCCTGGATCTCCTGAGGGCGGAGTTGAACAGGGACCCGGAGGCCAGGGTGGCCCGGAGAGTGGCTGCCCGGGTCGCCCTCAGCTGCGGCCTCCTGGCCGAATCGGAGCGGTATGTCGAGGAGGCCCTGAGGCTCGAGCCAGACGATCCGGAGCTGATCACTCTCAAGGGCCAGGTGCTGGCCGAAGCCGATCGCCCCGATCAGGCTGCAGCGCTGTTTCGAAGAGCCCTGGCGCTCTCCGACGACCTGGCGCCGGCCTGGTTTGGTCTGGCATCTCTGGCTTATCACCAGGGGCGCCTCGCAGAGGCCGAGAGATTGCTGGAACGGATTTCCAGACGGAGCTCCTCCACTGGAGGGGCTGCCTCGTTCCTGAGCGAGGTCCGTCAGGAGAAGTCCCGGGTCGAGGCAGGCCTGACTGAAGCTCGCGGGATGCTGGAGAACCACCCGAAGTACCCGGACTGGCAGCACCGCAGAGCTGTGCTGGCCTGGCGCCTGGGCCAGGACAAGGAGGCCATGGAGGCTCTGGATCTGGCACTCAAGCTCAACCCTGCAATGCCGGGAAGCTGGCATCAGAAGGGACTGATGCTAGCTCAGAACGGGGACCCCAGAGGCGCCTGCCAGGCATTCCGGCGGGCGGCGGAGCTCGCTGAGGGTACCGACGAGGACCTGAGGCGCCGGGCCGAGGCTCTGGAGCAGTCTGAGGACCCTGGCGAAGCTGCCCGGGTCTGGATCAAAGCCTTTCGTCTCACCCCGGACCATGCCAGCCGGCACATCGAAACGGGAAAGCGGTTTCACGCCGAGGGGCTTCTCGACGAGGGCGAGCGAGAGTTGCGCCGCGGGCTCTCCCTGGCTCCTCACTATCCCGATGGCCATTTTCACCTGGGCCAGATCGAGCTCGATCGAGGCAACTCGGCGGAGGCGATCGGTCATTTCAAGAACGCTCTGGCTCACGGACCTCGCTTCTCGGAAGCTGCCCTGGCTCTTGTGAGCGCATTCCTGGCTGACGACAATCACGCCGCAGCCTTACATACCCTGGATCAGTGGAGAGGCAGCCTGGAGTCCAACGCCCAGTTTGCCTCTCGTTTCAGTGAACTGGAGAATCGTGCCCGACAATCGACAGGAGAGCCGAGGAGCCCCGAGCCGGAGATCCCGGAAGGGACCGGATCGGAACAACGGCAGCCGTAGACCTAGCACCAAGATCAAGAAACCAAAGAAGCTGGACGCCGCTGCGAGCAGCGGACGGATGATTCGTTCCCATCTGTTCGTTCCCTCCAAGCGGGGCTACGCTCGAGGCGAGCGCCCCAAGGTGGACTGCATTCTGTGTGAGATCGTGGCACAGCGCGACACCGTGACCCGGCTGGAGGTCTACAGGACCGAGCCATTCCTGGTCTCCCTCAACATCCACCCCTACACGACGGGGCACTTGATGATCTTCCCGACCCGCCACGTGGAGGACCCGAGAGATCTGAAACCCAAGGAAGTAACCGCCCTTCACAAGATCCAGTGTCTGGCTCTTGACGTCCTCACCCAGCGATACCGTCCCGCAGGCTTCAACGTGGGCTACAACTACGGGGATGCCAGTGGCGCCAGCATCTCACACTTTCATCTGCACCTCGTCCCGCGCTATCCTCGGGAAATCGGATTCATGGATATCCTGGGAGGGGCCAAGATCATGGTGGAAGATCCATCGGAGATGATCGCCGAAATCCGGCAACACTTCCTTCGTCTCGAAAAGGAGCAGAACTGAGCCATGTCCGACTTCACCTCAGATCTGACCGAATTGCTCGAGGTCTTCGAGTCCAGTGGCTTCTCCACACTGGAGATTAGCCATGGCAGCACCCGTATCGCCTTCAGGGGATCAGTTCGAACCTCCAGGGAGAATCGGGGATCCACCCGGGATCTGGAGCGGCCTTCCGGACCAGAAGCTCGCGACCGCTTCGATGCCGTCGACACCTCCGGTGCCTTGAAGAGCCCGAGGGTGGGCCGGTTCTTCCAGCTCCAGGATGCCCAGGGGACACCGGTCCTGCAGCAAGGTGTGGAGCTGTCCGTCGGTCAGGTCTACGGGATCATCGAGTCGATGCACCTCCGATACGAGATCCGCTCTCAGAAGGAAGGCGTCGTGGACCGGGTGCTGGTGCCCTCAGGCGAGTCAGTCGAGTTCGGGCAACCCCTCGTATTGCTTCAACCGTGATGGCTGCGGGCGACCGCGACCGGGATTCAAGAAGGTCTCTGAATTGTTCTCAAAGGTCTTGATAGCCAACAGGGGTGAGGTCGCCGTCCGGGTGATCCGCTCCTGCCGTGACATGGGACTCCATACCGTGGCGGTCTACTCCACGGCGGATCGAAACTCCCTGCACGTCCAGCTCGCTGATGAAGCAGTCTGTGTGGGCCCCCCGGAAGCCAGCGCTTCCTACCTGAACATTCCGAACATCATCAGCGCCGCCGAGATCACCGGAGCCCAGGCGATCCACCCGGGCTACGGTTTCCTGGCCGAGAACTCGGACTTCGCCGAAATCTGCGAGGAGTGTGACCTGACCTTCATCGGTCCCAAGCCGGCGACCATCAAACTCATGGGAGACAAGATGGCCGCCCGGAAGACCGTGTCCGATGCCGGCGTTCCTCTCATCGAAGGCTCCAAGGGCATCCTGGAAACCCACGAAGAGGCCAGGACACTGGCGGAGGAAATCGGGTACCCGGTCTTGCTGAAAGCTTCCGCCGGTGGGGGCGGCAAAGGCATGCGAGTCGTTCACCGGGAGAGTGAACTGGAGGCAGCCTTCAACATGGCGAGCCAGGAGGCAAGGGCCGCCTTCGGCAACGGCGGCCTCTACATGGAGCAGTTCCTGGAACACCCTCGCCACATCGAGATGCAGGTCCTGTTCGACAACGAAGGACGGGGCCTGACGTTCCCCGAAAGGGAGTGCAGCATCCAGCGACGGCACCAGAAGCTGGTGGAAGAGACCCCCTCTCCAGCTGTCTCTCCCGAGAGCCGGGCCCTCCTCGCCGGATACTCGAAGTCCGTTCAAGATGCCATCGATTACCGGAACGCCGGGACGATGGAGTTCCTTCTGGACCAGAAGGGGGACTTCCACTTCATCGAAATGAACACCCGCCTTCAGGTCGAGCATGGGATCACCGAGATGGTCACGGGAGTGGACATCGTCCGGGAGCAGCTCGGAGTCGCCAGCGGCAGCCGGCTCACGGTGGACCCAGAGGGCATGAGAGTTCGGGGCCACGCCATCGAGTTCAGGATCAATGCTGAGGATCCGGAGAACAACTTCGCCCCCAGTCCGGGGATGGTCCACAAGGCCCACATGCCCTCCGGTCCCTGGGTTCGAGTCGACACCCTGCTCGAACCGGGTTGCGAGGTGTATCCTTACTATGATTCCCTGATCGCCAAGATCATCGTCTGGGGGGAGAACCGAACCGAAGCCATTCGCAGATCTCGCCGGGCTCTTCAGGAGCTCCGTATCGAGGGTCCGAAGACCACGAGGACACTGCACCTGGAAATCTTGCACAACAGTCGATTCCTGGCCGGTGATTACTCCACCTCGTTCATCACGGAGGAGTTCGGACTCTGACTCTCTCCCTCGTTCCATTCGCCAAGCTCCTGCGGCAGAAGAACGCCGAGGCCATCCACCTCAGAGTGGGAAGTTGTCCTCTGCTCGCCTTGCAGGGCAAGGAGATCCCCCTCACCTCTTCGCCAGCCATGACGAAGGAGGTCTGGAGGAAGCTCGTCTTCTCCTTCATGTCCAGCGAGCAGATTGAAAGCCTGGCCCAGAAGAAGGAACTCGATCTTCCCGTGACCTTTGCCGACGTCGGTGATTTTCGGGCCAAGGTGTCCGTCGAGGGCCAGAACTTCGTCCTGTCGATCTTCAACAGCAGCAACGGCTCCACCGAGCCTGCGCAGCCAGCGAAGAAGTTGTCCGCTGCCGACCTCCTGGCTGGTGCCGGAAGGCGGAAGACCGAGAGCAAGCCCGGCGGTTCAGCCCCTGCGCCAGCCGCTCCAACCCCCGCCGCCGAACCCTCGCCAGAAGCCCCGCAGGCCCAGGAGCAGGCTCCAACACCTGCAACGGTCGAACCGCACGCCACCACACGGGCAGCGGCTGAACCGGAGGCCCAGGTAGGGCCCGCCGAGCCACCTCCAGCCGAAATCGTCCCGCCGGAGCCGGAGCCCGTCTCCGAGACTGCCGCCCCGCCACCACAAGCTGCCCCTCCTCGACCGGAGCCCGCCCAGCCGGAACCTGTTCAGCCTCCGCCGGCCGCCGCAGCGCCTCCGGCCGCTCCCGCCACCAGCGAAGAGTCCGAGCCGGCAGAGATGGTGGTCAAAGCGACGGCCGAGAAGACCCACCCTTACAGGGAAGGGGACGTGACCATCGATGAACTCCTGGCCATCCTCCTGGACAAGGGCGGCTCAGACTTGCACCTCCATGAGCGGAAGAAGCCCCTGCTCCGGGTTGACGGCCGGCTCGTCCTCGGCCACGAAACGGAGGTCGACAAGTACAACCTGATGGCCATGATCGAGAACGTGACCAACGGCGAGGAGCTGGCGGCATTCCTCGATCGATTTGACCTCGATACAGCCTACAACCTGAAGGAGCTCTCCCGTTTCCGGGTGAACATCTTCAGAGACACCCGAGGGTTCGGCATGGTGCTCCGGGTGATTCCCTTCCGCATTCCAGACTGGAAAGACCTGGGCGTGCCGGAGGCGGCCCGGGCGCTGATCTACCGTCCTCACGGCTTGTTCCTGGTCACGGGCCCCACCGGCAGCGGCAAGTCCACGACCCTGGCCAGTCTGATTCACGATGTGAACCAGAGCCAGTATAAGCACATCATCACCATCGAAGATCCCATCGAGTTCGTCCATCAGGACCGCAAGTGTGCCGTCACCCAGCGAGAGGTCGGTGTGGACACTCACTCCTTTGCCGACGGCGTGGTCGATGTCCTTCGTCAGGACCCGGACCTGATTCTGGTGGGTGAGATGAGAGACCTGGACACCATGTCCAACGCCCTCCTCGCGGCGGAGGCCGGGCGGCTGGTTCTGGCCACACTGCACACCACCAGCGCCTCGCAAACCGTGGAGAGAATCATCAATGTGTTCCCGGAGGATCATCAGGGCGTCGCCCGGACCCAGCTGGCCCATTCCGTCGTCGGCATCCTGTCCCAGACGCTGCTTCCCAAGAAGGGAGGCGGGCGGATCGCGGCCTTCGAGGTCATGATCACCACGGAGTCAATCCGGAACCTGATCAAGGAGAACAAGCCCCAGATGCTCCAGACTTCCATTGAAACCGGCGCCAAGTTTGGCATGAAGAGCCTGGATCAGCATCTGATCGAGCTGGTGGAAGCAGGCTTCGTGGAGTTCGAAGATGCCTATTCCAAGTGTCAAAACACCAAGAACTTCAAGAGCCTGGAAGCCCGATTGAAGGGCAGCTCCACGAGCCTGACAGACGGCGATTAGCCGCAGTACCCATGAAGATGAACAGGTCGAGCTTTCGTATGTCATTCAAGTGTTCATCAGCACTCTCGGTCCCATCAGTCCAATTGGGGGTTTGGGGGAGCTGGCTCCCCCAGCGGGGTGTGGGGCAGAGCCCCCACTACAACAAAATCCGTCCTATCTCAGGGGTATTGCGACTCCCCCCCCCCCCACCATGAGCAGCCAGTTCGCCGCAATCATCAAGGAAGCCGCCGAGAGGCAGGTCGCCGACGTCCACTTCCGGGAAGACCAGGCCATCTACATCCGGCAGGGGGCCCGGCTGACGAAGAACATGGACATCCGGGTGGATGTGAAGAAGATCCGGGAGATCCTGTTCGAGACCCTTCAGGAGCGACAAAAGCAGGCTCTCTTCCGCGACCTAACGCTGGACTACAGCTACATGGTGGAGGGAGTCTGCCGGGTCCGGGGAAACATGTTCTTCCAGCGCCGCAAGCTGTCGGCCGTCTATCGGATCATCCCCGCGACTCCTCCGAGTCCCGAAGCCCTGGCCCTGCCGCCGGCAGCCACGGAGTTCTGCCTTAAACCGAGAGGGCTCGTGATCATCGCCGGCCCCAGCGGCGCTGGAAAAAGCACCACCGTCGCGGCTCTGGTAGAGACGATCAACCAGAAGAAGACCGACCACATCCTGACCATCGAAGACCCCATCGAGTTCGTCTACGAAGAGAAGAACTGCGCCATCACCCAGCGTGAAGTCGGACGGCACACCAGCAGCTTCGGCGCGGGACTGAAGCACGCTCTTCGACAAGATCCCGACGTGGTCGTCGTCGGCGACATGCGAGATCTGGAGACGGTCTCAACAGCCATCACCATGGCCGAGACGGGCCACCTGGTGATCTCAGCAGTCCACACCACCGGCGCCGCCGAGACCGTGGACCGCATCATCAATATCTTCCCCCCGTCCCAGCAGGAGCAGATCCGGACCCAGCTCTCGCTGAACGTACAGGGCATCCTGTCTCAGATTCTGGTCGACAGGGCCGATGGCAAGGGCCGGATGGCCATCTTCGAGGTCCTCTATCCCACCTTCGCCCTCCGGAACATCATCCGGAAGGGAGACGTGAACAAGCTGCGAGCTGCCTTGGAGACCTCGAGCAAGGATGGCTCCATCTCCCTGGAGCGCTCCCTTCAGATCGCCGTCGATGCAGGCCACATCTCCGCCGAAACGCAAGATGAGACCCTGGCTGATCTCAGAGGCGTCTGAGATGCGGCCACCTCCTGCGCGGCTTGCCTGACGGTTGCATGTCCCGTAGGGGGTCCCCTCCTCCGTTCGCGGGTGCATGTCCCGTAGGGGGTCCCCTCCCTGACGGTCCGGAGTT
Organism: Candidatus Cloacimonadota bacterium; assembly: GCA_021772705.1. Taxonomy (GTDB): domain Bacteria; phylum Muiribacteriota; class UBA6191; order JACPRK01; family JACPRK01; genus OFTM100. The sequence continues at coordinate 8,608 of JAJFLN010000520.1, forward strand.
GCGGCTTTCGCCTCTCAGCATTAGAATAGGCATGGTTCCGCGCCTCGGGCAGGCGAATCTGTAACGTTCCACAGTCAGGATCGCCCGGGGACGGTTCACAATCATCAGCGGCCATGACGAGCTCGGGGGACAGAAGAGTCCGGATCGGAGTCGTCGGAAGCGGGTACTGGGGTACCAAGCTACTGGCGACGCTGGTCAATGTACCCGGTTGTGAAGTGCGTGCCGTATGCGACCTCGACGCCCGGGCGCTGGCCGAGGCGGGACGGATCGCTCCGGAGGCTCGAGCCTATTCGGACTACCAGCAGATGCTGGCCGACGGCCAGGTCGAAGCCGTCCTGATCGCCTCGCCGGCGGTCACCCACTATCCCGTGGCTCTCCGCTGCCTGATGGCCGGCCTCGACGTGATGGTCGAGAAACCATTCGCTCTCTGTGAAACCGACGCTCGGGCCATGATCCGGACCGCTGAGGAGCGGGGCCGGGTCCTCATGGTGGGGCACACGTTTCTGCACAACCCGGCATTTGCTTCCCTGGCATCCCTGGTCCGGACTCGAAAGCTGGGGCGCATCAACCTGATCCGTACCTCCCGGACGCACTTCGGCCTGGTCCGGCCTGACGTGGATGCTCTCTGGGATCTGGCGCCCCATGACATATCGATGGCAAGTTGCCTGGCCGGGACTCAGCCCGACAGGGTCACTGCTACCGGCTCCTGCTTCACCGAGAGCAGAACCCTCGACGCTGCCCAGGTCACCCTGGGCTACCCTGGAGGTCTGGTGGTCCAGATATTCGTCAGCTGGATGGACCCGAAGCGTCGCCGGATCGTGGAGGTCTACGGGAACCTGGGAAAAGCTACCTTCAACGACGTCACACCCAGCAGAAAGCTGCGTCTCGTCGAGTTCGCCGCCCAGCGCCGATGGAAGCGAAACTCAGCCGGGCGACTTCCGTGGCCCGTTCGTCCCGCCCTGGCCCGGCGGCTGGCCTTTCCTCCCTACCGGACTGGCACTCCCCTGGAGCACGAGTGCGCCCACTTCCTCGCCCGCATCCAGGATCGACGGAGTCCCAGCACAGGAGCCGAGAACGCCCTCTCCGTCACCCGAGTGCTGGAGGCGGCCACCCGGTCGATCGAGACCGGTGGCCAGATGATCCTCCTCCGTGGAGGGGCCTCGTCAGATCTCCTCACCGCTGCCGGCAATCAGGCTCCGGGCCAGTAGTTACGTCCGGGCCTCCTGGCCTGCCCTCCAGGCAGGTTCCGAAGTCCTGCACAGGGGCCCTTCCTGGAGGCAACATTTCATGCCATGATCCGTAGTCATTCCTGGGACAGTCTGTCTCTTCCCGGAGGCATGACGCCCTTATAATGAGACTCTGACCCAACGGACGTCAAAAATGAACCGACCTTCCTGCCTCGCTCTTCTCCTCTCCTGCTTGCTGATACTGTCCCCCTCCGGAGCGTCGTCCCAGCCTCTCGATGACGCCTTTGGCGACCTCAAGGGGTCGTCCAGCGCCGATCAGAGTCCCCGTTCGGGAGACTCCGCCGGAGGCGCCGGCGGTCCGACCCTGGACTCCATGCGCCAGCAGCGGCTCAGGGCTGCCCAGATAGCATCCAGCGCGATTGAGAATTCCAACGACGCCACGGCGGTCCCAGCGCTCAACTCGGCTCTCACCTCCCTGCTGGCTCTCATCTCCCAGCTGGAGAATGATCTAGGCCTCCGGTCCAGCGGTGAGGGATTGCCCTTCTACAGCTACGATCAGGGACTGGAGAAGGCGAGCCTGCTGAACCAGTCTTATCAGACCGCCGGACAGATCTACGAGGACCTCCACCGCCGGACGTATCGCGCCGGTGCGGCGGACAAGTCCAAGGCCTCCGGTGCGATCAAGTATTACTGGCAGGCGGCAGCCACGGGTTACTTCCAGCTCAGGAAGGGCAACTGGGAGAAGCGCATCTTCCCCGACATCGCCCGGGATCCCGTCCTGGACCAGCTCCAGACTCAGGGCAAGAGCGCCGTGGCGCTCCTCAATGGTTTTGTCGTCAACCTCACCCGCCAGGAGTTCAGTGAGGCTCGATCCGACGCCTTGAGGGGCCGCCGGGGAATCATGAACGCCCTCCGGAGCCAGATCGAGGAAGGCTACAGCGAGCTGAGCAAGACACCCAGGACCCTGGCCACGGACTTCGGTCAGCGGCTGGCCGCCCGGGATTCGAGCAAGTCCCAGTTCATGGCGAAACAGGAAGCCGCCGAGGCCATCGCCTTGGCCTACTACCGGATGGGTCAGGAGTTCGAGAGCGCCAGTGCCTCCGCCCAGGGGGATGAGGACATGGTCCTGGCCCTGCAACAGTTCCAGCTGGCGTCCAATCAGATCTACTGGGCCCGGACGAAGAGATTCCGGCTGAAGGAAGCCCAGGTCCAGGCCCTCGCCAAGAGCCTCCTGGCCACGGTTATCGGCGACAACGAGCTGGCCAAGAAGCTGGCGGGGCAGACCGGCCTGCCCGAGGGCCAGGTCCAGCAGGCCCTGAACCGATTCTCGGAGGAGCTGGTCAAGTTCATCCGGATTCCGGGAGCCTCCCGCGAGACAGTCTCGGAGGAGATGTCCAAGCTCGACCCGGCAGAACTGGAAGCGCTGCTGCTGGCAGCCCAGCGAGACGACGAGCGGGCCTTCTTCCGCGTCGCCAGCCGGCTGAAGCTGCTCGAGAAGACGGAGGGCAGGGAAGAGGATGAGCCCGACCGGCAGCAGCAGCTCAAGGAGCTCCTGGCGAAGCTGAAGCAGCTTCTGAACCGGGACACCATTCCCTATGGATTCTGGGTCGCCGTGACGGGAACACCGGAGCGGGCTCGGGAGATGTACTTCAGGATCGTCAAGCAGCGGTTCGAGCTGGACGTGAACCCCCTAGCCAGCACCGTCGCAGCCGAGAACTTCATCCGGGGGCTTCAGATCCAAGGAGGCGCCGCAGGCATCGGTCCCGACGCCGAGCCGGGAGCACAGAACGACTTCCTGCAGCTGAAGCGGCTGGAACGGGAGGCTCTGTCCGCTCTGGTGGACAAGGACGAAGAGCGGGCCATCCGGGCTTTCTCCGAAGCCGACGCGATCTTCCAGCGCCTGTCCGAGAAGGACAGCGACTATTTCAAGGATTCCGAGGCAGCGGGATACAAGACCAGCTTCTCCCAGCTCAGGTCCAGGATGTATCTGGCCTGGGCGGACATGTCCATGGATCAAGCCCGCGTCGCCGACCGGAGTTCCCAGGAATATCAGGACGCCCTGGTCCAGGCCCTGATGGGTTACTTCACTGCATCCGACGAATATCCGATGCGAGCCGTCGAGAAGGTCCGAGGGAATCTCTATCGAAGGCGGGGGGGCGATACCCGTCTGCCCACATTCATGGTCGACAGCCTCGACACGGCGGGGAAGGATAGGGTCCACAGCAACAGCCACGCCGTCTTCGCCTCAAAGAAGCTCAACACAGCTCTGGAGCAGCTCGTTCTGGGTACGGACCCGGAGTTCTCGGCCGTGGTGGAGAAGATCACCCGGGGCATTCTTGCCATCCGGAGCGGCGACAGTCTGGTCTCCCGCAACCCGGACCTGGATATCACGGAGGAGTTCAAGAATAAGATATCCAAGCTCTTCGGTGAGAACGGTCTCATCATCTTCGACCCGAAGCTGTCCGATGTCTCCCGGGAGATCCTGGAGCTCCTCTACTCCTCCGCCTTCGACACCAAGCAGCGGAGAGCCAAGATTCGCACTGTCGTGACCCGCGTCGCCCGGGGCGGAACCGTCGACGTCGTCGCCCAGGTGGCCCACAGCATGGAGGAGCAGACCCGGCAGCTTCTGCGAAGCAGCGAAGAGGTCGATCCGGGAGATCTGGACAACAAGGAGCGGCTGGAACAGGTCCTGCGGGACTGGGACGGCAAGCTGTCCAAGGCGGCTCCCAATGCCCAGGCCCTGAACGAGATCTTCTTCAGCATCGCCACCAAGTTCCGCCACGCCGCCCAGCTGGCTGACTCCGAGGCTCGGCAGTTGGTCAAGACCGATGAGTCCTCGGCCAAGCAGAAGCAGAGAGAAGCGAAGGAGAAGTACCTCAATGCCATGCGTTTCTATTTCATGGCCAGCAAGAAGGTCTTCTACGGCAACGAGCGAACCTTCGCCTTCGAGCTGCCGGAGTGGGATGTCAGTCTCCTGCTAGCCTACCGGGCCTTCAGGCTCGTGCGCCACGAAGCACCGGCTCTGATGGGCACCGCATCGTCCTGGGTCAACGCGATCTTCAAAGCCCCCGCAGGCTCCCGCCTGGTGTTCGTGAAGGATGCCATCCAGACCCGCAGCGGACTCTGGCTCCAGGGCGCCAGGACATTGATCCAGGAAGGGGCCAAGGCGCCGGTCAAGATGGCGGGACGGGGCATCGCCGCCGCCGGACGCGGCATCTTCGGACACGCCCGGACTCCGGCAGGCAAGCTCCTGTCTCTCGGCGGACTGGCGTTCTTCGTCTGGATGAACTACGCCCACAACATCGAACTGGAAGAGAACCGGATCATCATCCTCCAGGACACATCCCGGGCAGAGGAAGCGAAGTCCGCCTTCTGGGATCTGGTCCGTAGCCGAGCCGTGCCCAGACCGGTAGCGGCGGCACCGAAGTGACAATGAATAACAGAGGCCCAGCCCGCAGACTGGTCTCCCTGGGACTCCTGCTCTGCTTCACCGGAAACCTGTTCCTGGCCCCGGCTGTCCAGGCAGCAGGCGCCGGTGGCGGATCGGCTGCGGCGTCCACCAGCGGCAAGACCGTGCTGGCCTACAAAGGAGCCAAGATCTCTCCGGCCCTGGTGGCCATCGCATCGAACAAGGCGCTCCTGAAGAGGCGGGCCAAGGCCCTCTACGCCCTGGTCCTGCTCCGCCTGGCCCACCTGTTCGTCAACAATCCCGACGGCCCGCCTTCCGACGCCGACACCGCCCAGGCCATGGCTCCGTTGACCGAGATGAGTCTGGCAGACACGGCCCTCGACATCGGTGGTTTCATGGCCGCCAGTGTCTTCGCCAGCGCCACGGAACAGCTGCTGAAGAAGCGCTTTCCTCCTACCACCTTCCCCCAGAAATTCCTTCTGAAGGTGAAGTCCTACGGACCGATCTTCACGGCCTGGGCAGTGGCCAATGGAATCCACGATCAGGTCCGGGAGGGACTCTGGCGAGACGGGTTCAAGTGGGGCCTGGTCCAGGACCTGGCCGTCCGGGTCGGCCAGGAGCTCCTCACCACCGTCGCCGTGGTCTTCGGCCTAAAGCTGATCGGCTATCCCTTCAAGCTCGTGGCCAAGGTGGCGGCCGACAAGCTCGGCCAGTACGCCACACTCCGGGCCATCACCAGCACCATCGGTGTCTGGGCCAGCCGTGCCCTGACGGCAGCCAACGTGGCTGGCTGGGTTCTGCTGGCCGTGATGATCTTCTACCCCATGGCCAAAACCGCCTACGCAGCGGAGCAGGTCCGGCAGCTGCGCCGGCTCGTGGGACAGCAGGTCCGTTACCGGGAGCGGCTGACAGGTGTTCTGCTGTCCAGAAATGGTGAGAAGCTCGCAGAAATGCTGGGCCCCATGGATAGCCGCATATTGCTGAATGGGTACCGATCCAGCGGCGATCCATTCGCCGCATCCAAGTTCGAACTCCTGATCCAGCTGGGTCACGCCAACAACGAACTGGTGGAAGAGAAGCTGCGGCAGCTGAAAGACCTTCATGTGAAGAACTTCATGGAGAGAGCGCAGAAGCCCGGCGACACCAGGAAGCGAGAGGCCCGAATCGAGGAGATCAAGAACGAACTCCGGGCGGTCTTCGGAAACGGCGAGGCCCACTTTCTCGACCTGGACGGCCTGGACACAATCGGCGAAACCGCCGCCCTGGAGGCCGAACTCCGCCGCCTGGAGGGCGTCCGGCGGGACGTGAGCAACATGGCCTATCTCGGACCTCGGCAAGAGATGCTGATCGAGCGGACCGAGCGGATTCTGGAGAAGAATCTGAAACGACGCAAGCCCGCACACCTCGAGGCTTCTCAAGCAGCCCGCAACGACCCCGCCATTCGCCAGAGGCGCGCCGCGGAGTTCGACCGGTTCGCTCAGGACGAACTGGACAACGTCAGGACCGTCATCGAAGAGGAGCTCCTGTCCTTGAAGGACTACATCCAGGAGCGATTGGATCAGATCAAACGGCTGTCGACCCACTTTCCAACGGAGGGCGAAGCCGTGGCGGAGGCCAACATCGGCCAGGCGACCTTCCAGGCCATGCAGGAACTCTCCTCACCGGAAGGTTCGGAAGGCACGGGGGGAGCTCCAGGGTTTGATGGCATCGAGGGACAGTGATGGCAGTATCCAGGACTGGCACGGGACCTGCTCCGTCTTCGTCAGGAGGCAGAAATGGTGAACAACAAACCAGGAGCGGGAAGGGTGAATGAATTGAACCAGACAGGCGTCAGGACCGATCGGCGCGAATCGTCATCGGCGACAGCAGAGGCAACGGCCGGTTACTCCCGTAACAGCTCAGTCACGGACTCCATTCGCCCCGGGCGGCGACTGGCGTCGATCCTCTTCGCCCTCTTTCTCACTGTCGCTCTCGTACCTGCGCCAGCGGCGGCGGAGCAGATCTTCGGCGCCGGCCAGCCTCGAACGGATCTGGATGGCGCCGACAACCGACCCATCGTCACCGACGAGTCAGTCCGCCGGGCCGATCCGGGGACTCGCAACTTGATCGCCCTCGTTGGGGCGAGCCCTGACGGCAGCGAGGAGGAGAAGTACTCCATCCGCCTGGAGCGGGAAGTGGGAGGCAAGCGTCTCCACGGCCTGTACACCATCGCCGAGCTGGTGGAGGCCATTCTTCCTGGAGACGACGACAACCGGCCCCTGGCAAACCTCTACATCGTTGGCCACATCAGCCTGTTTCCCCTCAAAGCCGTGCCGGAACGCAAGCCGGAGAAGCCGGAGCACACCTATCACGGCCTCATCATGGTGGGCCAGTCGTCCCGGGAGCATGCCCTGAATCTGAACAGCCAGTTCCTCGATGAGCTCGACGAGGCGCTGGCCGAGCGGGATCTGACTCCTGCAGACGTCTTCGCCCCAGGTGCCCGGATCGCCTTCAAGGTCTGTCTCACGGCGCGATACTGCCGCAGCTTCCTCGATGCCCTCTCGGAGCGCATGCCCATCGGTACTCAGATAGAGGCCTACTCGGTTCCCTATGTCTGGTCCACCGCCACCCGGTACCCCCTCATCTCCTCGGTCCTGGGGAACTTCAATGAGAAGTACGTCTTCGGCGAGCAGAACCAGGGCCTGACCTACATTCAAGGTAAGTGGAAACCCGGTGCCCCTCAGCAGACTAGGGACTTCAACGAGGAAGACTTGCCCCCGGATTTCGACGGCCTGGAATCAGGGAGATAGCAAGTTTCCGTCCTAGAAACTCCCAACCCGTTCGCCCCGAGCCTGTCGAGGGGTCTCTGACGGTCCAATACTTGCCCTCCCCTGAGCCTGTCGAAGGGTCGGGGTGAACGGGTGGAAGACGGTTCCAGCGCAAGATTACGAGAACGCTGCCCCCCCCTCAGATCTCCGGCAGGCGGGTGAAGAGTAGCCGGCTGGCCGTCAACGCTCCGAGAGCAAGGAGCAGCGCCACCAGTGCAGCCGCCCCGGACCGGCCTCCCCGTGGCATGACAGTGGTGGGGGGACCAAACTGGCTCCGGAGCCGGGCCAGCAAGATCTCCGGTGGCGCCCAGGCCTGACCGCAAAGTGCCCGGGCCCGGGCCAGCTGGCCGCCCTGGATGGACGAAGCAGCCGCCATCCGAAGCGCCCGGGTAGCTCCGACGTGCAGCTTCTTCCTGCGCCGCAGCTCGGCCAGCCGTTCCCATGCCCGTGACATGGCCCGGCCGTTCCCTCGCTCGTAGCCATCCGCCATCCCGGAGAGACACCGGGCCGCCTCGAATGGCTCCCCCCGGGACAGCCACTCCAGCGCCGGAGCCCATCCAGACTCACCGTGGCTGTTCTTCCTGACTGGAAGACCGGCAGGCCTGGACGTGACAGGAGATGCAAGATGGGACAAGAGGCCCTCCCCCTGGCTGCGTGCAAGCTCCAGAGGCAAACCCTGCCCGATAGCTGCCAGCAAAGCCACGGCCGCAAGCTCTGCAGAGCCTGCCATCCACTCCGCCTGGGATCGCAACAGAAGCGACCTGGCCCCGTGAGCCCGAGGCTCCCTCAGAATGCCCAGAGCCTCGCCCGCCCGATCCGTGGCCAGCAGAAGGGCGGCCAGCTCCAGGCTGGCCTCACCGATTTCTGCCAGAGTGGCATCCTCGTTCAACTCCTTCAACTCCAGGCCGCCGCGGACCTCGACGGACAGGGGCGGCGGGCTGCCTCCTTCGCGGAGCAATCGGCGATACCGGGCTACCTCCCGGCGGCTTCGAAGAACCAGCGGACGCCCCTCGTAGAACGACTCCTTCAAGGCCCTCTCCAGACTCCGATCCGCCTCCTGATGGCGACCTAGTTGCTGGAGAGCGGCTGCCTCGATCAGGCTGGCATCGCAGAGAGTACTGCCGTACCCCAGCTCGGCCAGAGGGGTGGCCCGAGCCCGTCGGACCTGGGTCAAGACGTCCTGGAACTTGCCGCCGCGGAAGCGGCTTCGAGCCAGAGCCAGTGCCGCCGGTCCGGCGATCCAGGACCCGAGGCGGTCGAGATTCGATGGGCGCCAGCCGGTCCTGTCCTCGAGCAGGGAGTCTGCGATCGACTCACACTGAAAGGCAAGCAAGGCAGGCAACTCCCTATCGATGCCAAGGGTGAATCCCCTGCGGACACCAGACTTGTGGACCTTTCGAACGTGGTCCTTGCAAGCCGAAAGGACCGCCCTGCCTCGAGCAGCCTTTGCTCGTGCCGGATGCCCGGCTTGCTCCAGCCGCTCCGCCAGCACGGCCCATCGGTGCCCGCGTGGAGGTCGAGTAGCAGCGCTGCGAGAGGCCCAGGCCAGGGCCTCCTTCCTCTCTGTCGTCTGTGAATAGGCCTCCGCGAGAGCATCGAGCAGCTCCCGATTGGCCGGGTAGCGCTCGACGCCGGTCAACAGCAATCGGGCTGCCGCAAGCGGCTCTCCACGACGGGATAGCAGGGAGGCGATCTCCGAGAGGGCGCCGAGATGCAGGGGGTCGAGCTCGAGAGTCTGGAGCAGCCAGTATGTGTAGTCCAGGATGCTCTCTCGATACGTTCGGGCAAGCACCATCGCCAGGTTCGATGCCGACGAGTCCAGAGGCTCCCGGAAACCTGCCCTGGCCAGGTCCTGAGCCTCCCGGATATTCTGTCGCTGAAGCAACGACTCCGCAGCGAGATGGAAGACCATGAAGCGATCCGAACCCCCGCTGGACATGGTCAGAGCCGGCTCCCTCATTAGCTGCCGGGCGGCCCAGTTCACGGGCTTGCCCTGCTCCAGCTGTTCCATGGGAGGCAGCTTCTCCGGAATGGAGTGCCGGTCCGGCGAATGTCTCGGCATCAGGACCCGCAGCAGATTCACCCTGGGCGCGGTGTGAAGAGGTTGCATCTCCCGGGACGGTGCTGGCCAGGACTCCAGGATCTCCACGAGAGGTCCACCCCGTCCCGCGGCCCCCAGAAGGGCAGCGGCCCGCTCCAGGTCGTCCCTGGGCACCAGCCTCTTCGCCTCTTCCGCCGCCCGTCGAGCCTCGTCGCTGCTCTTGCTGAGCCAGGCGATCAGCTCCCGGGAACCCCTGTCCTGGCTGTCCTCTCGTGCTGCTCTCAGGGCATGAGGCAGAGCCAGACTCTTCAGCTCCCGGTCCATGACAAAGGCCAAGGCCAGCCGCCGGTGCAGACCCGCGGCCCCTCCCCCTCGGGCCTCCTCGAGATAGGCATCGAGAGCGTCCACGGCGTGGCCCGCCCGGAGCAACAGATCCCCCGTGGCCATCCACCCGGGGATCGGCTCCTCAGGCACAGCGAACCCGGGAGCGGTCAGGCCGATCGTCAGGATCATGGCCAGACCGCCGGCCCGCATACCCATCACCTCGCCAGCCCTCCGAGGAGAACGGCGCCGTTTGAGATGCCGTGAGCCAGCCAGGGCGCCAGAACACCCTGGTACCTGTCTCGAAGAGCGCAAGCTGCCAGGGCCAGGACGATGGTGAATGGCCCATGCGCCAGAGGATGGAACAGAGCGAAGATGCAGCTCGACAGGACCCTGGCCGTTCCTCGGCCGTGGAGCTCGCCCAGGGCGGGATACAGCAGTCCCCGGAAGAACAGCTCCTCCCCGAGGGGCACGATGATGAGAAGGAGGAGGAAGGCGGGCAGGAACCTGTCGGGTCCCCTGGACAGGTAAGACATAAACTCTCCCGTCCCGGAGGAGGAAGGACCCCCGAACCAGCCGAACCTGATACCTGCCGACGTGTAGATCAGGTTGAGGACGACCAGGCCGCACCCCGTCAGGAGGCCGGCCCGAATGCAGCCCTCGGACCCGGCTCCAGGCCGCTTCTGGACCCAGGCGATACCGCCGAGCAGGACAGGGAAGAGTCCGAGAGTCACCATCACCCCTGTCACTTCCGACCCCAGGCCCCAGGCCGGAAAGGAGGCACTCAGAAGTGGGGCCAGGGCCAGGATTCCCAGGACCGCCCAGACAGCCGGATCGATCTCGGCGCCCCGTCGAGGGGGAGGATCGGGATCCAGAAACCACCGGATGCGGTGACAGCCTATCTGCCATAGCCTCGCCGTGACGATCAGGGGGACTCCTAGGCCCCAGAGATCGAGCAGCCAGCTCTGTCCAGTCCCGGGTCCCGACAGGGTGCCGACCAGCGCAGCCAGGGCGGCGAGAAGGACCAGCCCCCTGGCCCCGCCATGTACCGTACTGGCGCTCGGTTGCAGTGCTGCAGTGGCAGAGACGCCCATCCAGGCGGCCAGGACGATGGAACCGATCCCTCGGAGGAGCACCTCCAGCTCCTGCTGAAAGGAATCGAACTCCACACCGAACAGGATTGGCGGCATGGAGATCATCAGGACCAGTGCAGCGGCAGCCAGGGCTCGAGATGCCATCAGGTCTGCCGGCCTGACCGGTAACCGCAGCTGCAGCAGCGACGCCACGGCGCGGATCTGCAGCGCCACGCCGAGTCCGGCCGCCAGAACCGGTCCCAGGCCGGAGAATATCCACCTGGGCACCATCGGCTCCATGATCCCGGCAGCACCAATGGCGAGGATGCTGCCTGCCATGAATGAAAGTTCGAAAGTGCCCGGTGCATGCAGCAGGCCCAGTCCCCGAAACAGTCTGCCCGTGGTGGTGGAGGCGACAGACCGGGGACACCGAGAGACCGGTACGAGTGACAGGCAGCCGAGCCGATGCAGGCGAGCCAGGGCCCATGGAGCGATCCAGATCGTCAGGCCACAGCCGAGGGCCAGGACACCGAAACCGGCGTTGACGACCTCCGTCTCGACGCCGTACCGCTCGATGGCGATAAGCAATCGGCTCATGGGCCACCAGACAGCCAGATCCCACAGGGGGGAGAGGCGATCCCAGAAGAACACCGCCTTGTGGAGAGGATCTCGTCCCTCCACGGCCTGGGCGAAGAGAATGCCGTACCAGGCCAGGGAGGCGGAGATCAGCAGGACGCCCATGGTGGGCAGGCGCCTTGCCAAGAGAGGAGGGAGCCACCTGAGGGCAGCCAGGTCGAATGCCAGGAGGGCCAGATGCCAGCACCAGAGGAGGAGAAAGAGGAACGGGACGGCCAGCAGGATCAGGCTCAGCCCCTGACCCGACACGAGACAGACCATGGCCGTGGCCCAGAGCAGCGCGAGCCAGCCAGGCAGATCTGACAGCGCCGCCAGGGCCGATGCGGATCGGAACTGGATCGGACGGGAGACAGGGAGGGAGTGAATCGCCGTGAGGGCGGCCCAGCCCGGAGACAGGCGGCCGTCATCGCGAAACGCCATTGCGATCAGCGGGGCTGGCAGGAGGAGGAACAGGGAGACCAGGGACAGGGTCAGAGCGATCCCGTCTTCACCGAGCAGGGCGAGGATGGCCGGCTCCAGCTGGCCGGCCTGTCTGACCAGGGGTCCCGAAATCAGCAGACCCAGGCAGAGGAGACCCAGGTTCACGGCCACCTGAGAGAGACTCAGGAAGCGACCGATCTGTTCCCGTGCCAGGGCGCGGAGCAGGTAGAGAGTCACGTCAGGCCTCGACCGGCTCCGCTGGATTCGTCAGCTCCAGGAACAGATCGGTCAGGTCCATCTCCGATCGCCCCTGCCGCACTTCATCCAGAGTTCCGAGGGCAACGAGGGAACCCTGACGAATGACAGCGAGCCGATCGCAGATTCTCTCTGCCGCGTCGAGCAGGTGTGTCGACAGGACCACCGCCGCACCTCTGGCGGCGGCTTCCCTGAGCAACTGGTGGACCGAGGCTGCGCTCCCCGGGTCCAGCCCGGCGGTGGGTTCATCGAGAAGAAGCAGGCGAGGCTCGGGAAGCAACAGCGCCGCCAGCATCACCTTCTTCCGGGTTCCGAAGGAGAGGATTCCCAAAGGGTCCCTGCCCAGATCCTGCAGCCCGAGGCGCTCCGAGAGCGCGGCGCCGGCCTCGAGAATCTTCTGGCGGGACAGCCCGTGGGTCTGGCCCACGAAGGTGAGAAAGGTACCCAGGTTCATGGCATCCACCAGGGCGGGCGTCTCGGGCATGTACCCCACGATCCGCCGGACCTGGAGGTCATCCCTCACGACATCGAACCCGCCGATAGTGGCGTTCCCCTGGCTTGGCCTCAGAAGGCCGATGAGCATGCGCAGGGTCGTGGTCTTGCCGGCCCCGTTGGGTCCCAGAAGTCCGAAGATCTCCCGTGAAGGAACAGAGAACGAGAGTTCCCTGACGGCCCAGGAGGAGCCGAATTGCCGCCCTAGCCCGTCCAGTGTGAGAATGGGGTCAGCCATCCTTGCGGCTCAGAAATTCCCCTACCTGCTCCAGGAGGGTGTCCAGCTCCAGGCATGCGTCGATCGGGTCCCGATAGATTTTGAGTCTCACCGTGGTGAGCATGAGCGGGCGGAATGGGAGGTCCTGTCCCGCCGTCGGCAAGGTCTCGACCCAGGCCCGCAGGGCTTCCCATCGAGCGCTGAAGTTCTCCTCGTCCGTGGGCGACGTTGCCACGAAGGCGACCAGCTCCCCGATATCCGTGGGAGTCGCCTCCTTCCCATCGATATCCTGCCCGGCGCCGGAGATCGGACCGAGGCGAACGGAGCCACCGGAGCTGGCCGCTCTGATGGAGCCACCGGACCTACCAGCACCAAGTGACCGGGAAGAGGAAGGACGAAGCGCCCCCTGGCCGGAGCGGGCAGGCTGCTCGGAGTCGCTGACGAGCAAGGTCTTCAGGGCGAACAGGCTGATTCCAACGCCGAGAATGAACGCCCCGGCTATGGCTCCCATCCCTCCGGGCCCGGGCAGGGGCAACCCGGCGGATCGAGACGGCCCGACGGGGCTGGCCAGCACGGTCTCCCTGCTGATGGCAGGAGGACCGCCGCCATCGGCGGCAAGCGCGGCGCTGGCGGCGGACTCCCGTTTCGACATCACGGTCTGGACTGAGGTGTGGCGGCTCACCTGCCGGACGATGGTCCGTCGCCGGGCGTTCTCCAGATCCCGAATCAGCCTGGCCGGACTCTCCTGTCTCTCTTCCGGCTCCCGGCTCATGGCCTTCGCCACCAGACGATCCAGCTCGACGGGCACATCGGCGTTCTTCTCTGACGGCGGCGGGAACTGAAACTCCACGGTCCGGGCCAGCTGCTGAGGGGCCAGAGGATCCTGACCGGTCAAGAGGGCGTGGAGGATAGCGCCGACCAAGAAGATGTCACTCCGGCCGTCTGCTTCCCCGCCCCGGGACCGTTCAGGCAAAGCCTCGAATGCGTCGGTGTCAACCAGGTCCCGCATGGAGGGCACGCCGCCCACCACGTTCTTGAGCAGGCTAAAATCGCTGATCAGGACCCGGCCCGTGATCAGGTCGTAGTTGACTCCCGCCAGGGACAGACCTCGATGGAACAGCCCCTTGCCATGGAGGTACTCGAGGGCGCTCCCGAGCTGGACGCCCACCTCGAGAACCACCTCGATGGGAGCCTGCCCCTGGGCGATGTATTCCTTGAGGGTGATTCCTGTTGGCGGATCCGTGACATAGAAGATCCGCTGCGACGAATGGCCCAGATCGAGGATCTTCAGTATCCCCGGATGATCCAGGTTCGCCAGGGCCCGGCATTCGGCCTGGAACTTGGCGTAGACACCGGACTCGGGCTCGACGACAGCCTGCAGAACCCGGAGCTCCACGTCCCGATCGAGCCCACGCTGATGCGCTGAGAAGACAGTCAGGTATCCCCCAACGTCTCTCAGCTTCTGCTTGACGACATACTTCGAAAATTCAGGGCCAGCCATCGGAAGTACGGCGACCGTTCGCCGTGATCCGGACTCTAGCATGCGCCGGCCGTCCGAGAGCCCGAAGCCGAAGAGATTCCTCGGAACTGCGGAACCAGGGCAGTAACATGGGTCTCGCCATGCTCCGGACGGGACTCCTGGGAATCGTCGGCTATCAGCTTGTCAGTGGGCTGCTGCTGCTGACCGAAGCGGACGGCGCAGGCCAGCAGGCGGCCCTGCTGGTCCACCTTGTCCTGGGAGTGTTGCTGCTCTTCCTGATCGTTCCCTATCTGCGACATCACCTTCCTCGCGTCTGGAAGTCGACCAGGCAGGGCATGCGTCTCCTCGGCGCTGGGTCCACCCTGCTCCTGGTGGGGGGAATGTCGACCGGGACCTGGATGCTCTTCCGGATCTCCACGGAGCACTGGATCTCCGACTGGTGGCGCGAGTGGCATCGCTACCTCGCTCTCGCTGGCGGCGTCATGCTGGTCCTCCACCTAGGCATCGCTGCCAGGAGGAAGCCCGGCAGGATGGCACTTCGGGACGGACTCAGGGGCCTACTGGGGGCCCTCGCTGCCGGCCTCGCGATCCTGACCGTGGCGGTCGCGACGGGGGATCAGCTCTTGACTGCCCAGGTTCCTCGCGGCGACATCGGAGAAGCTCCGCCGCCCCACGATGGAAGCCATCTCTCGACGACGGGACGCTTCTGGGATCGACCGCCGCCGGTCAGCCAGACCTGCGGCACGGCCGGATGTCACCCGGCCATCTACGACGAGTGGCGCCAGAGCCCCCACGGCCAGGCCGACAAGGACCCCTACTATCTGGCCCTGGAGCAGAAACTTCGCGCCGGCCCCAGGGCTGAGCGTGTCCGGTACTGCAACGAGTGCCACGATCCGGAGCTTCTCGTCACGGGAGGGCTGGCCCAGCTGCCTGACTCGGGGCCCGTCGTCCACTCCGGGCAAGGAGTGAGCTGTGTCGTCTGCCACAGCATGGCCCAGACCAACGGAAAGCTCGCAGCAGGCAACCTGCGCCTGGCCCCTCCCCGCACGGCCCTGGCCGAAGAGTCCTGGATCGGACGGATCTTGATACGGGCCTATCCAGCGCCCCATAAACGGGCCTATTCCGACGCTCTGTACGATCGCTCCCGTCTCTGCGCAGGATGCCACCGAGCCTCCGTGTCGGAGGATGTCCCTGGGTACGGTCTGTTCCGCATCGACAATCCTTACAGCAGGTGGGAGCTCTCCCGGGTCAAAGTCCAGTGTCAGGACTGCCACATGCCGCCTTCAGAGGGCCTGCCAGACCAGTATCACGCCAGTCATCGGTTCCCCGGAGCCGCCACTCACCTGGATGTGAGTCCGGAACAGAAGAAGCTCGTGGAGTCCCTGATCTCCGGGGATCTCTCGCTGCCCAACGTCCGGAACGTCAACAGCTCGGGGCGGCTCTTCAAGATGTCCGTCGGGAAGACCCGGAGAACCTCCCGGACCATGACCGTGCCCCTGATCGTCTCGGCCCGAAGCCGGATCGGCCACCAGTTTCCTGCCGGCGCCTCGGATCTGGTGCAGGTCTGGATCGAAGCGGAGCTGATCCGGGACGGAAAACACGTCCTGGCCCGGTGGGGCGAAGTCGAGCCCGGGGGGCCTCTCTTTCCCGGCACACCGATCTACCGGCGACGGCACCTCCGCCGGCGGCTACCGGGGCAAGAGACAAGCGCCAGCCCGCCTGAAGGACCTGCGGGGCAACCCTTCGGCTCCTTCCGGGAGCCCGGTGATGGCCAGATCATACCCTTGAAGATCTCCTGGGACGACCTGGATACGGAGGGCCTCGAGGCTTCCGGCGGGACGGAAATGCGGGCCAGGCTATGGTACCGTAAGATTCACCAAAACGGGGTCGAGGCCCTGGGGACTGGCGTCAATGACAAGAAGTTGCCCCTCCCTCCCCGCCTCTTGCTGGCGGAAACGAAGGCGGCGGTGGACATCCGGAGGCGATGACCCGGTTCAACGGGGGCGGTATGCCGGGGAGTCCCGCTGGCGGCCGGTTCAGAAGGGAAGGGCAAATGCAGAGACGAGAAAACAGAGAGACTGACCGGAGAGGATTCTCCTTCACCGAGATCCTCATCGCCATGGTGATCCTGGCCGTTGCGGCCATTCCGCTCTTCAACGTGCTCAGCATGGGCATGCGTGGCGTCGAGCGATCTCGCGACCACATCATCGCCTACGCCGTGGCGGAGAAGATCCAGGAAGAGATCGACCACATGCTCCACGACGAAACCCGGCGACAGGAAGCCATCGACTTCCAGACCTCCGGATCCCAGCCCTTGACCTCCATCCCGTTCTTCCCCGAGCTGGCGAAGGCCGTTCAGTCCGCCATCGCCGCGGCCCCCCAGGCCAAGCGTGGCGATGCGGCCAAGGCGCTCCAGGATCTGAAGAAGTTCCAGGTCCAGGTCGTCAGCGCCAACGAGGTCCCGAAGGGCGCCCCCCAGGCAATCTGGCTCGCCAAGGACATCGACGTGATCTGGAAAGACAATCGCGGCAAGGACAAGTCGGTCCATCTGTCGGCCAGCTTTGCCAACACCGACATTTACCATCAGGTGGTGAAGGAGAACTACCGGAACGCCAAGAGCGTGACAGACAAGATCTTCCAGGACATCATGTCTCGGCGGAACCAGCCTCTGGTCAAGTACGACTCCGACAAGCTGGCCCAGGAGATGACTTACCCCCTCAAGTCCAACGAGTTCATCGATCCCGACCCCTGGTACGAGGGATACCTGGCCTCCGTGGGCGGCCTCACGATCAATCGCCGTCTCGGCACCGCCGGTGCCACCAGCGATGAGAGAATGGCTGTCAAGGAAGCGGCCCTGGCCCAGTTCTTCGGGATGTCAGCCGACGAGGCCCGGGTCCTGACCTACGACAACAAGGACCAAGCGGAGGAAGTGGTCAAGAAGCTCGAGAACCTGCCTCCCTACAGCGAGGCGTTCAAGAATGTTCAAGGCGTCGACGGAGTCGGCGTCCGCGCCCCCGGCACTCCCGGAGCCTACTCCTGCCTCAACTGCCATGCCCCCCAGTTCCTGGCCACCATCGACGACGGATACTTCTCCATCCCCCGGAGCTACCTCGACTACGAGGCCAACGGCAAGACCGGAAAGGAATGGCTCCTGGAGTACCTGGACATCCTGAAGCAGAACGACGGGCTGTCCCAGCAGGAGTACGACAAGTTCGCCGGCCGGCTCGACAGTCCCGATGCCGGCATCTTCTCCGGCGCCACATCTCCGGCGAGATAGGCGCGGATCGCAAGACTCGAGAAACCAGGAAGGCACAGGAAGGAAAGAATGACTCGAAACGTATCCAAGGGCCGCAAGGCATTCACCCTCGTCGAGCTATCCGTCGGTATCGGCGTGTTTCTCCTGGTCCTTGCCGGCTTCGCCGCCATCTACTTCGGCCAGGCCAGACGGGCCGAAAGAGTGGGCCAGAAAGCCGATCTGGCCGATCAGGCTCGCCGGGCCTACTTCTCCATGACAGAGGAGATCAAGTTCGGCATCGACCTCCTCCATCCCGTGGAGGGCAGCAAGCCCACCCCCTACCTGCTGTTCACCAACGACAAGTACGAGCTGATCGGCTACTGGGTCGAGAAGTACAAGATCGCTACCCGGCCCGACAAGGAGTTCCGCCGGCTCATGCGATTGAACTTCAACTCCCCCGACGGCAGGAAGTCCGAGACTGTGGCTCCCTTCGTCGATCGGATTCAGTTCAACCGGAAGGCCAACCGCAGAGTCGACGTGGAGTTCGCCTTCCGGGACGCCGACGACAACTCCATGGTCCTCACATCGGGAGTTTCATGCCGCAACGCCGTGGCGGTCTACTAGTGTGGTGGTCCCAACGCTTCTTTCCTCATCTGTTCGTGCCGAGCTTGTCGAGGCACAGAGCGCCGTTTCGCGGACCGGCCCCTCGACAAGCTACAAAGAAACAGCTGCCGTTTAATCGGGTGGATGTCCCGCAGGGGGCAGCCACAGGTGGAGCTCACAGAGATCACAGAGGATTCGGAATGAAAAAGAACCTCCGTGATCTCTGTGCTCTCTGTGCTCTCTGTGTAACTTCCCGTTTCACCCATAATGGGACGGCGGGCCGCCGGTGAGTGACTCAGACGATATGGCCGCCCGCTCCATTCATCCCCTTCGGCGTGGCTCAGGACATGCTTCGACAGGCTCAGACGATATGGCCGCCCGCTCCATTCATCCCCTTCGGCGTAGCTCAGGACATGCTTCGACAGGCTCAGGACG